>JAIBAP010000020.1 GCA_019695115.1 Caldilineales bacterium
TATCCTCCCCCCATCCGCCCGTCCCAGTAATCCGCCCCTATCCTCCCCCCAATCCGCCCACCCCCTCCCCCCTCCCTACCTCGGCATCTCCACCAACCTGGTGCGAGGCAGCGCCGCCATCACATCCACCACCGCCACCGGTTGCATCTCCCGACGCCGCTCCAACCAGGCGCGCAAACCGCGCACCGGCAGGCAATAGAGCTTGCCTGTCGCCGCGAACTGATAGAAATACCAATCGGCCTGAGTGCTCAGCAGTGAATTGGGGCGCCCTGGACGAACCTCGAACCGAAACTGACTGTCATCACCGCTGTCATCCACCTGCACCGCGATGGCCACCCTCTCCTCTCGGCCACCCGCCTGCCTGTAGCGCCAGACCAGATCCACGCCCCCCTCGCTCCCCTCCGCCACCCCCACCGTCTCCCCGCGCCCCCGCAAGAACTCAGCGATCCCACTCACCCGCCTCCCTCCCTCCCACCCACCCTCCCTCCCTGCGTCCCTGTGTCCCTGCGTCTCCCCCTCCCCTTCCCCCCCTCCCACCATCACCCAAACCGGCTCACCGAAACGACTCCAGCACAGCAAATTGGCGGGGGCGCCCACCTCCAATCGGCCCTGCGCCAGCCGCAGAAAGCGGGCCGGGGTGGCGCTGGCGGCCGTCAAAAGAGCGGCGAAATCAGCCACTCCCTGTCTGCTCAGGGCATACAGCTCCCGCCCGTGCAAAGGCCGGCCGGGGCTGCCGGTGAGCAACAGGCCCTCGCCACCGAGATCAGAAAGCTGGGCGGGCGTAGCGACCCGGTAAGGGGCGTGCGCGGGGGCATTGGCCGCAGCCAGGCCGCAGAAAAGCAGCTCGCTGGCCAACGGATCGGGGGACGGCTGCCCGGCGGCCTGCCGGTCGAAGATACAGGGGATGCGTTCAGCCACCAATCGGCGCAGGAGGCCGGGCGCAGCCTCTGGCGAGAGCGTGACCAGGGCGATGGCGGCATCGGCGGCGGCCCAGAGGTCGTCCCAGGCGGGCGGGTCAGCGCCCAGGATCACGTGCAGGCCCAGTGGCCGGGCGACGAACGGCGCCCGAGACAGGCCGGTGGCCGCCTCGGCCAGGGCCGGCAAGTCGCGTTCCGACTGCACCTCGACGACCCGAGCGAAGCTGGTGATCCCGCCATCATCGGGCGAGACGCCGTTCTCCTCACGCCAGGCCAGATCGATCAGCCCCGCTGTGATCCAACCACCGCCGGCGTCGATCACCTGGGCATCGGCGGGGAGGATGACCTCCTGGCTGCGCCCCAGCGCCCGGACCGTCCCGCCTTCGACCAGCACCAGCCCGTGCGCAATCCGGCGGGCCGGCGTGAAGAGATCGCAATCGACGATGGCAAGCGCTGGCATGGCAGGCGGGGGAGCGATGATCGGCGCTGATGACTCAGGGTTTCGAGAGCAAGGAGCGAAAGAGTTGGAGATCGTCGCGTTTCAGGGCGCCGCTTACCATCCCCAGGGCCAGATAAACGGCCGCGCCGGCCGGGATGGCGAGCCAGAGAGGGAGCGAGGGCAGGAAGTAGAGGAGGGCGCCCATCACCACCGCCGCCAGCGCCGGCCGGGCCAGACCATTGGCAGCAAAGGCGATCTGAAAGTCACGGCTGGCATACCAGGCGAAAACCGCCCCCAGCGCATACATCAGCCCCATCCCGCTCGCTGCCCCGGCCGGCCCCCAGATGGCGCTGAAACCGGCGATCAGGGCTGCCCCGGCAACCACCATCAGACCTGTGGTCAGCAACGAGGCGCGGGCGCGGTCGCCGGCCATCAAGGAGCGGGTGAGCACCGTCTGCGCGAAATAGGCCAGCATCGCACATCCGGCCACGGCCAACACCCGGGCCGCTGGCCCGTATTCTGGCCGGTGGTAGAGCAGGGCGATGATCGCCGGCGCCAGCACGGCCGTCCCCACAGCCACGGGCAACAGCGCTATCAGCCCATAGTACAGCGATTTGCCCGTGGCCAGGCCAAACCGCAGCCGTGATTGCACCCACAAGCGCGAGAGCACAGGATAGAGGGCGTCGGTGAATGACATCACCAGGGTCATGATCACTTTGATCAGCTGTAAAGCGGCATCGTAGAGGCCGGCCGCCGTCTCGCCGCCGATGAGGGAAAGGATGAGCACATCCATCCGCTGCAAGATCGAGTCGAAGGCGGCCATGCCGAAGAAATCGGCCGACTGGCGCAGCAGCCGGGCCGAGAAGCGCAGGTCGATCTGCGGGCGCCCGATCATGTGCATCCGCCAGGCCGCTGCTGCCACCATCACCGCTGCCAATGACAGCCCGCCGATGCGGATGACAGCCAGGGCCATGACGTTTTCGGCGCGGGCCAGGACGGTGACGGCCAACACGACCTGCGCAAGCGAGCTGAGCGCCTCGGCATAGACAAGGTACTGCATACGTTCGTGGGCGCGCAAGAGCGCCGCTGCCACTGAGTAGACTGTGAATAGAGGCAGGGTCACGATGGCCAGTTGCAGCATGGCCTTCGTGTCGGCAGGGTAGGGCGATAGGCCGACGACCACGAACATGAGGAGGGCAAAGACGACCGTCGTCGCTCCCTGGCCGACGATCCCGCCCCAGAAGTAACGGTTGCCAACGGCAGGATCGCGCGCCACCTCGCGGGTGATCAGCCGCGGCAGGCCGAAGGAGGCCATCACCTGGAAGATATTGAGAAAGGCCAGCAGGATGCTGAATTTGCCCTGCCACAGCACTCCATAGCGATTGGCGATGTAGAGGATAAGCACGAAGCCCAGGATGATGCGAATGCCCTGGGCCAGGCTGAGAAAGAGGGTGTTGCGGGCGACCGAACGGGCGGCGGTCATGGTTCTGTTCCCTGAGGCGAGGCGGTGAAGACGCTGATCAGGCTGGCCTGGCGGCCGTGCGTCACCTGGCACTCGTCCAGCAGCGTATACTCGGCCTTGATCTGGGCGAGGATGGCAACGGCGCGTCGAGAGAGCAGGTAGGTGGAGACGATGAAAATGCCATCTGCTCTCAGGTTGCTGGCGTAACGGCGCACCACCGCCAATGGCGCCTGCAAGTAATACAGCGATTCGTTGAAAACGGCAACATCGAAGCACCCAGACTCGAAGGCATAGCTGTCGGCGTCGGCCTGGACGAAGTGCGTGCGTTCGTCTTCGAGGCCGCGCAGCCCGGCGAGCGCCGTCGCCGACAGATCGATGCCATCGTAGCGGGCGTAGCCCAGGGGCCGATAGCGGTGGAAGAGGATGCCTTCACCGCAGCCTACGTCGAGGATGGCCGGATTTGTTTTCAGGAAGGCGATGTAACCGGCGACGACGCTGTAACGGGCGACCTCCGGCAGACCGCCCAGAAAGCCCCACTTGCCGCCGGCGTATTGCTCCTCCCAGGCGCCCTGCCCGGTCGGGACATCGCCCTTGCGCCAGGCCTGCTCCCAGGCGGCCACGCTTGCCGCCCAGCGCCTGGATAGGGCGTCTTCTCTGCCGAAGGCGAAGCGATAGTAAAGTCGGCGTTGCCATTCGCGCCATCGACGCAGCAGCCGCACCCTGGCTCCCCGCAGCTCAATCATTGCCCCTCCCTCGCGGTGCATTGGCCGGGATGATAATGCGTTGCCAGCTGGTCTTCAGGCAGGCCGCCCAAGCGTCGCGCAGGTCGACAAAGGCCGGGTTGCGCCAGCGCAGCCAATCGAACTCGTAGATGACATAACGCAGCAGGAAGCCAAAGGCATTGGTCAGGTGCATCAGCGCCACCTGCCAGGCCGGGTAGCGGCGGCGCAGATCGCGGTCGAGTGAATCGACATTGTGGGCATAGAAATCGGCCCCGCGCTGCCGGGCGCTGCCGCCGATATGGTGGACGACGCTCACATCCGGCCGGCAGACGATCTGAAAACCGGCCCGGCGCATCCTCCGGCACCACTCCACATCTTCGGAATACATGAAATAGCCCTCGTCCAAGGGGCCGGCCGCCTGAACGGCCTGGCGGCGCACCAACATACAGGCGCCCGACACCCAGTCCACGAGGATCGGCTGCGATTGCAGGTAGGCCGCGCGGGGCAGCCACAGCCCCCGCAGCCGGTGCGGAAACAGCCGGTAAAGAAAAGTGGCATAGTTGAAGATGGTCGCCGGCGAAGGATCGAAGCCGGCGGCCCCGCCCTGTGTCTTCCCTCGCGCTCCCACCAACCGTGGCCCAACCGCCCCCACTTGCGGATGCTGCTCCAGATGGTCGATCAGGGCGGCCAGCGCCGCGGGGGGGAGTTCGGTGTCGGGGTTGAGCAGGAGGAGGAAACGGCCCGAACTCTTGTCGATGCCCTGGTTGTTGGCGGCGGCGTAGCCCCGGTTCTCACGGTTGGCAATGACGCCCACCTGCGGATGATGTTGGCGCACCCAGGCCAGCGAATCATCGCTCGAGGCGTTGTCGACCAGCCAGACCTCCATGCTCACCCTGTCGCCTATCTTCTCCTGAGCCTGGAAGAGCGAAGCCAGGGCGGCCGGCAGATAGGCGCCCGCGTTCCAGTTGACGATGATGACCGAGAGATCCACCGCCGGCCGGGTCTGCATCGTGGCCGGCAGCGCTGACGCCGCAAGCAAGGTGTTCATGACAACACAGACGTTGGGGGTCGTCCAGATGATGCTGGTCAGGCCACATAGCCCAGGCCCTGCAAGCGCGCCCGGATGGCTTCCTCGTCGTCCGCGGTCAACTCCGCCCCTGCCTCCACTGCCGGGTCGTCCACCGTTTCGGTCTCGTAGCGAAGTGGGCGCTCGGCCCAGGCAGGGGCGAGGATCTCGGTCAGCACCCGGCCATCCATCGCCTGCGGGATCGGCGTTTCGAGCAGGTGGAGGATGGTGGGGGCCAGGTCGATGAGCCTGGCCTCCTGCAAGCGCGCGCCCGGACGGATGCCATAGCCGTAGGCGATGCACATCCCGGCCATGATGTGCGTCCCGGTCTGGTCGAGGGCATAGGCGGCGCCGTGCCGGCCAAACTTCTGTTTGCTGCCGAAGATGGGGCCGTCAGGCTTGCCATCGTAGTCCTTGGTGGCCAGATACTTGTCATCGCGCCAGCGGATGAGCAGGTCGGGGGCGCGGTCGACGAGCGAGCCGGTATAGACTTCTTCGCGGCGCAAGACCTCCACCACCATCGCCTCGCCGGTATCGGGGTCGCGCAGACCGTGCAGGGCGGTGGTGATCTCGGCGATCACCCTCTCGACCTGCGCCGGTTCGATTACGCCCTGCGGGTCCCGGCCCTTGATGTTGAGATTGATGTTGCCCAGGTTGCCGACCGAATAGGCCGCCGTGCGCGCCCAATCGACATCGGCCTTGTCGATGAATGTCTCCACCGCTGCGTGCGCGCCCGTGAAGCGCTTGAGGAAGCCCTTGACGGCCACCGGCAACAAGCGTTGGGCCAGATAGAGCGTCTGGCGGACGCCCACGCGGGCCAGATGGCGGGCGCTCTGGCGCAGACGCTCGGCCGAGTCTTTTTCGCTCTCCTGACGATAGTGCAGCCACCCCTTCTGGGCCAGCCAGCGGTCGAGATAGACCGTCTTGGCGATGGGGCCGGCGCCGTGATCGGACATCACGAACAGGGTCACATCCGGCGGCAGCTCGTCCACCAATGGCGCCAGGTGGCGGTCGATGCGCTTGTAGACCTGGAGGATGGCGTCGTGGCTGGGCTGCGACGGATCGGCCAGCAGATGCCACGAGCAGTGCTGGATGGCGTCGGTCTCCATCTCCACCCACATGTAGAAATCCAGCGGCTGGCGGTCGATGGTGCGCCGGAGCAACTCGAAGCGGCGGTCGATCCCGGTCAGCGTTTCGGCCAGGTAGTCGGCATGGCTTTTGCCGATGGTGCTGACGGCGATGAAATGAATGTCGTTGACCTGGGCTTTGAGGTCGGGGGGGTAGGTGTAGGCCGAATCGAGGCCGGGGGTGTCGAGGCCGGAGATGAGGAAGCCGTTCACCGGCTCGGGCGGGAAGGTCATGGGCACGTTGACCACGCCCACGCTCCGGCCGGCATCGGAGAGCACCCGCCACAGGCTGCGGCCCGACCGGCGGGCGGCGTTGGTCAGCTCCTGGTCATAGGTGCCGGGGATGCGGCGGGCGAAATCGAAGACGCCATGCTTGCCGGGGTTCAGGCCGGTGATGAAGCTCGACCAGGCCACGGCGGTCAGAAATTGTAGGGTCGAGCGCAACTCGCCCCAGGCGCCGCCGGCCTGTAGCCGCGCCAGTGTGGGCAGATGGCCCTGGTCGATCCACGGTTGGAGGAGCGTCCAGGGGACGCCGTCGAGACCGAGGACCCAGACGCGCGGGCGAGGGGTGGAAGATGGGAGGGGAGAAGGCATCGAACTTGGTTACACAGAGTCTTGGGGAGTGAACGCGGCGAGGCGGGTCGCCAAACCCGCCTTCGACCGCCGATGGTAGCACGGGGCGAAGACGAAGCCCAAATAAGCGGCCCGGTGCGGTCTCGCATTGGCGCCGCGTTTGTGGCATACTCGACCTGTGAGCCTTCTCTTTCCTACCGCCGAATCACCCGCTGCGGCGGGGATGTCTGCCGGCGGCTTGCAGGCGGTCGCCGCCCTGTTCGATGCCCACCTGGCCGCAGGGTTGCATCCGGGTGCGCACCTGTTGGTCATTCGGCGCCGGCAGATCGTCTGCGAGCGCTACGCCGGCCTGGCCGACCCTCGTCGCCGGCGGCCGGTACGGCCCGACACCATCTGGCTGCTCTTCAGCGCCACCAAACCCTACACCGCCGTGGCTGTGCTGAAACTGGCGGTCGAGGGCAGGATCGATCTCGATGCGCCTGTGGCTCGCTACTGGCCGGCCTTTGCCCAAAACGGCAAGGCGGAGATCACCGTCCGGCAGGTGCTCAGCCATCGCGCCGGACTGCCCCACGGCAAGATCAGCCGCCAGCCGTGGTACTGGCCGAGCTGGCGGCTGTGCACCCGCGCCATCGAGCAGATGCGGCCCGACACTCCCCCCGGCCAGGAGGTGGCCTATCACGCCTTGACCTTTGGCTGGATCTTGGGCGAGTTGGTGCGGCGGGTCGATGGCCGCTCCTTGCGTCGCTATCTGACCGACGAGTTGTTCGGGCCGGCGGGTTGGCGCCACACCTATCTTGGCCTGCCCGCTGAGGCCGGGGTCTGGGAGCGGCGCAACAGCGTGGCTGCGATCGACCCGGACCCGGACCTGCTTCAGAGCGCCTTCGTCGCCAACCATCGTCTCTTCCGTCGTGCGCCCATCCCTGCCGGCAGCGGTCACAGCACCCTCTACGAGCACGCCGCCTTCTATCAGATGTTGATCGACGGCGGGGTGTGGGACGGTCGCCGGCTACTATCGCCGGCCGTTGTCGATCTGCTGACGACGCCCACCAATCCCGACCCCGGCCAGATGGACCTCGTTCTGGGCAAGCCAACGCGCTGGGCGCATGGCGTCAGCCTGGGCGGGCCGCCGCGCCGAGGTTTTGCCTCGTTCATGGGCCGATCCAGCAGCCCGCGCACCTTTGGTCATGGCGGGCTGCGTTCGTTGGCCGCCTGGGCCGACCCCGACCGGCAACTCATCTGCCTCTATTTCACCAATGGGCTGTTGAGCGCACAGGGGTCGGACGAGCGTAACATCGAGATGAGCGACGCGGTGTGGGCGAGTGTGGTTTGAGGGGGGCTGGGTTCCGTGTTGCGTGTTCCGTGTACCGTGATGCGTATGCTGGCGTGGGGTGGCTTGCTGTAGCCCGATCTTGACCAGCGATGGCGGAGTCCGCACCCCCCGGTGCGGCGCGTTCGATGGCGGAGTCCGCACCCCCCGGTGCGGCGCGTTCGATGGCGGAGTCCGCACCCCCCGGTGCGGCGCGTTCGATGGCGGAGTCCGCACCCCCCGGTGCGGCGCCCGCACAACCCGCGTTCGTATCCCGTCTGCGCCCTATGGCGCAACCAACTCACGCACGAAAGCGGCCATCGTCTCGCCCACCAGCCGTTCACCCTCCACCGTCCAGTGCCCATCGCGCGGCAGATAAAGCCGCCGGCCCTCCCCCGCACGCGCCTGGAAGACGGGCAGCAGATCGAGGAAGGGGATGCCGGCCCGGTTCAGCATCTCGGCCAGGTCGCGGTTGGGCCGTTCGAGATCCCAGGCCCGTGGCTGCATGGCCGGGAAGCGCTGCAGCACCGTTTGCCAGGCGGCGGGCGCCACCTGCTCCTGGCTGCTGACGATGACGACGGCCATCTCCGCCCCCATCTCCCTGCTTTCGGCGTCGATCTGGCCCAGGAGGGCGGCGGTGAGAGCCACAGCATCGTCCCAGGCGGCGTCGCGCGGGTTGGCAAAGACGCCATAGGCGACGGGGATGTAGCTGGGGCCGAGGGCGGCCTGTTGTTGCGGCCGGCCGGGCTCGATCAACCCCAGTTCGATCAAGCGGTTGGCCAGACCGGGCGGGCCTTCTTGCAGTCGGGGCGCCAGAAAGCGGTAGAGGGCGGATAGGCGATGCAGCGGGCCGCGCCATCCGGCCAGCGGGGCGGCGATGGGGGCGGGCGCTTCGCTCTGTTCGGTTTGGGGCTGCCTGGCCTTGATCTCCGGCGCTTCTGGGTCGAAAGGATGGTACTTCAACACCAGTTCGCCGTCGTGCAGGCTGAAGAACGGTTTGTAGATGCCGCCGACATTGCTGACTTCCAGGGCCTCGCTGTTGTTCATGAAATCGTTGGCGGTGAAGAACAGCACCAGCACCAGATCGGGGTCGTATCGGACCCCTTCCTGGCGCAACCAAAGCAGCTCCTGGTCGCTTCCCCAGGCGCCCACCCCGGCGCTGATGACCTGAAAGCGGGGCGCGCCGGCCATCTCGTTCAGTTGGGCCTCCAACACCTTGCCCGCCGTCTGCGCCAGCTCCGTCCGCATCCCCTCGGCAAAAGAATCGCCCAGCAGGAGGATACGGTAGACGCCCTCCGGCTTCTCGTAGGGGATTTCGGCCTCGCGCAGACCGTGACTGTTGATCGTCACCCAGACGTTGTACTCGCCGAAGCGATCGTAGGACGGGCCGGCGGCGTTGGCGATGTGATACCAGCCATAGTCAGGGTTCGGCGCCTGCCAGAAGTTCCCCACCGCTGCGGCCGGCGGCGCCAGACCCAGCAACCGCAGGGCGATCTCCAGCGTGAAGATGGCCAGGAAGATGCCAAAAAGGATGGCGATGAACGCCCGCAGAAGTCTCGCCCCGGTCGAGGGCGGCGCTTTGATCTCATCCATACTGGGTCTCGGCTTCAACGCAGGGTGCGCACATCGCCCTCGCGCCGGGTGATGCGGATGGCGTCGAGGTGTTCGAGCAAGGCCAGGGCATATTTGCGGCTGGTTTCGAAACGGTCGCGCAGGTCGCCGACGGTGATCTGGCCGCGGGCCTGGATCGTCTCGCGCACGCCCGCCAGCAAGACGTCGTAGGCGGCCCGGTCGAAGACGACGTCGGGCGCGACCCGCACCAGGATTCCTTGCTCCAGCAAGGCGTCGAAGACCTCGTCGCTCACGACTTCCAGACACTGTTTGCTGCTGGGGCTGTTGTAGGGCGCGGCCCGGAAACTCGCCAGCAGTTTGTCCACCGCGGTTTGCTGGGCGGGTGAGAAGCGGGGGCTGAAAGCGGGCGACGACAGCAGGGCGCTCCGCTCGACCACAACGGCTTCGGCCACGGCGCGGGCGATGACGCCGTTGAACACCTTTGCCGACCACCCCGATTTGGGCTGCACCCGCGCCCTCATCTCCTCGCGCGGCATACCCAGCCGGAGGGGATTGGCCTGGTGGAAGGCCCGCAGCAGGTCCTGGATCCGGCCGCGCAGGCTCGCCCAGCCGGTGGGCGTGATCAAGGGCGAATTCGGGTCGCCCGGCTCAAGCTGCTGCACCCGGCCTGCGGCCAACAGCCCGGCCAGGAGGACGGGAGCCTGGTCGGCGGGGACTTTGGCCGCGGCCAGGGCCAGGTCGGCGGGCAGGGGGCCTTGCTGCCCGATGGCGGCCTCGAGCAGGTCGGCGGGACTGCCGCGCAGCAGGGTCTCTAGCTGGGCGAAGACCTCTGGCCGGCGGCGGCGATGCTGGCGGCGTGGGGTTGGGTCGGCGACCAGCCCGCCGCCCAGGGTGTTGCTGGGCGAAGGCCGGCGGAGGATGAAGTGGTCGTTGCGGGCCAGAACGAGCGGGTGCTCAAGCTCGATCTGCGCCCAGGCCGAAT
The DNA here is from genome assembly GCA_019695115.1 of Caldilineales bacterium. Lineage (GTDB taxonomy): Bacteria > Chloroflexota > Anaerolineae > J102 > J102 > SSF26. Next base: position 10,167 of record JAIBAP010000020.1, read on the forward strand.
GGCCGGGCGCGAGGGCGTCGTTTTCGAGCAGGCGCAGGCGGCCCGGCGACTCGGCGGCGCCGCTGTGGAAGGCGATCGCCAGGCCGTGTTCGAGCGGCGCCGGCGCTCCGACCAGGGCGCGCAGCCGTACATCCACCCGCAAGGTCGGCCGCAACAGGCCGGGAAAGGTGAGCACCTGGCCGCGGTGGAGTTGGTCGGGGTGGAGGCCGCTGAGGTTGACGGCCACGCGCGAGCCGGGCCGGGCGACATCCAACCTGGTCTTGTGGGTTTGCAGGCCGCGGATGCGGGCGCGCAGGTCGCCGGGGAGCACGACCACCTCGTCGCCGACCCGCAGGCTGCCATCCAGCAGCGTGCCGGTGACGATGGTGCCAAAGCCGGCGATGGTGAAGACGCGGTCGATGGGCAGCCGCGGGCGACCCAGGTCGGGGCGGTCGGGCGCGGTGGCCAGCACCGCCGCCAGGGCGCGGGTCAAATCAGGCAGACCCTGCCGCGTGTGCGCCGAAACGGGGAGGATGGGCGCCGCGGCGAGGCTGGTGGGTTTCAGCACCGCGGCGACCTCCTCCCTCACCAATTCCAGCCAGTCGGGGTCATCGACGAGGTCGCTTTTGGTGAGGGCAATGACGCCGCGGGGGATGTCGAGCAGGTCGAGGATGTCGAGATGCTCGCGCGTCTGCGGCATCACGCCTTCGTCCGCCGCCACGACGAAAAGGGCGGCATCGACGCCGCCCACCCCGGCCAGCATGTTCTTGATGAAGTCGATATGTCCCGGCACATCGACGATCCCCACCGTCTCGCTCCCCCCGCCCGCCGTCGCGTCTGGCAGCGTCATCCAGGCAAAGCCCAGGTCGATGGTCATCCCGCGCTCCTGTTCTTCGCGCAGGCGGTCGGGATGGACGCCGGTCAGGGCCTGGACGAGGGCCGATTTGCCGTGATCGACGTGGCCGGCGGTGGCGATGACTTTCATGACCCGCTGAGTCTGGCCTCTTCGTGTTGTTTGATGATGGTCTGGCGCTGGCCGGTCAGCTTCTGCACCTCATCCAGCCATTTCTGCGCCGCTGTGAGCTGGGTCTGACCCTGGGCATCGACATAGCGCCAGAAGAATTGCAGCAGCTTGTCGTGGAACCCAAGCTGCTGCACGATGGCGGGGAAGCGGTCGCGCAGGTCGGTGTTGACTTTTTCCTGCTGATCCCGCTGGTATTCCCATTCCAGCGCCTGTTTCTGCATCCGTTTTTCGTGGTCGGCCACAAAGACATCCAGCTGTTTGCGATGCCGTTCCTCGGCCAGCCGCTGCAGCTCGGCCACCTGCGCCTGCTCGCGCTGGATTTGCTCCTGGAAGCGGGTGAGGGTGGCGGCGCCGCGCTTCACCTCATCGTTGGTGACGGCGTAGTCCTGCAAGCGCAGCCGCTGCTCCTCCACCACGGCTTTATTGGCCTCGAAGGCCGCCGCCCATTCCTTCATCTGGCGCTGGCGGTCGACATCGGCCAGCTTGAGCGATTCGATGAACTGTTCCTGGGTGTGTTTGAGGTTTTCGACCACCGGCGGCAGGGCCTGGGTCTGGCTTTCGATCTTCTGCTGCTTCTGTTCCAACAGTTGCAGCTTACTACTGGCTTCTTCCAGCCGCTTGAATAGTTCGACGTTCTCTTGCTGTAACTGGACGATGCGCTTGTTGTCGTGGCTGCGTTGCTCGGTCAGGTAGGGGATGCTGCGGGTGCGCTCCTCGATGTCTTTGCTCACCGAGCCTATGTCTTGCCGCAGGGTGACGGCCGTCTCACTCAGGCGTTTGTCCTCGGCCTTGCGCACCACCAGCTCTTCCTCGATCGGGCGCAGACGCCCCAGTTCTTTGCGCATTTCTCCTAGCCCACGGGTATAGGTCTCGCGGTCGGCCATGCGCAGGCGCTCGGTCTCGCGCTGGGCCTTGCCCATCTCCTCGGCCTGGTTGTTGACCATCAAGGTCACTTCGTTCTTGAGGTTTTGCAGCGCCTGCTCGATCTGGTTGAAACGACCCAACTGAGTTTGGGTGCTGGCAAGACGAGCTTCCAGTTCTTTGATGCGCCGGGCCTGATCTTGCAGGTCATTGGTCTGGCTTTCCAGCCGCTGCTGCAACTTGGCGATTTCGGAGCGGTCACGGCGATGCTGTTCGTCGAGCCAGGTGACCATTTGGGCGAGTTGGGTGGTGTCCATGGGCGGGGGGGGGTGTTGCGTGGTGCGTGATGAGTGACGAGTGAGGCGTGAAACGTGAGGCGTGTTGCGTGTTGCGTGATGAGTGACGAGTGAGGCGTGAAACGTGAGGCGTGTTGCGTGTTGCGTGATGAGTGACGAGTGAGGCGTGAAACGTGAGGCGTGGTGCGTGAGGCGTGAGGCGGAGGATTTGTTTGATCCGCGTGAATCCGCGTGAATCCGCGTACCTTTTACAAGAGCGGCAGGGAAGGCATTATAGCACAGGCGGCGGGGTTTTCAGCGCAGGCGCGAGGCCAGAACCTGGCGGTAGGCGGCCATGCGCCGCCGGCGCAGGTCGCGCTTGTGCCCCAGCAGCCATTTGGCCGCCTCGCGCAGCCACTGCCAGACGAACGTCGCCAGCAGCCAGGCCCGCAGACAGCCCGCCGCCAGCCGTCCGTGATAGTTGCGCGTATAGCGCACGCGGCTGCTGAAGAAATGGATGTGCCGGGCCGCCACCACCTGCTCGCTGGAGCGGCCTTCGTAGTGCATCACCTCGGCTGCCGGATGGTAGATGACCTGCCAGCCTGCCGCCGCCGCCCGCCGGCACCAGTCCAGCTCCTCACTATACATAAAAAAGCCTTCGTCCAGTCCCCCCACCTGCTCGTAGACCTGCCGCCGCACGAACATGGCTGCGCCGACAACCCAATCGACCGCCTGCGTCTCCTCGGGCGAGCGGTCGGCCAGGTAGAAGCGCCCGAACCACGGCAGCCCCGGCCAGGCTTCCTGGACGATGGTGCTCTCGGTGAACAGGGTGAGCAGGGTGGGGAAGCGCCGGCGGCTGGGCTGGATGCTGCCATCGGCATAGCGCAGCCGCGGGCCAAGGATCCCCACCTGCGGGTGCGTTTCCAGGTAGCGCCGGAGTTCGAGCAGGGCGCCGGGGCGCACCTCGGTGTCGGGGTTGAGCAGGAAGAAGTATTCGCCGCGCGCCACTGCCAGCCCCTGGTTGTTCCCTCCCGTGAAGCCGCGGTTCTCCTGGTTGGCGATGACCTGCACCTCTGGGAAGCCAGCCCGCACTGCCGCCACCGTCCCGTCCTGGCTGGCATTGTCGACGACGATGATCTCGACCTCCGTTCCCTCGGCTTCCTGCCGCAGGTTGGCCAGGCAGCGCAGCAGCAGGTCGCGCACATTCCAGGAGACGATGATGACGGAGGTCAGGGGCATGGGGGAGGAGGGAGGAGTGGTGTGTGTTCCGTGTTGCGTGAAACGTGAGGCGTGAGGCGTGAAACGTGAGGCGTGAAACGTGAGGCGTGAAACGTGAGGCGTGAGGCGTGAAACGTGAGGCGTGAAACGTGAGGCGTGAGGCGTGAAACGTGAGGCGTGAGGCGTGAGGCGGGCGGGGGGCGGGGCGCCGTTCGGTTTGCATTCCCTTCGCATCCCCTTCGCATCCCCTTCGCATCCCCTTCGCGTCCCTTCGCGTTCTTCGCGGATCACAAAGTGGATCACAAAGTGGATCACAAAGCGGATCACTAGTTACGCCGTGCGATGACGTAGTGGGCCACATCGGCCAGGGCTGCGCGGTAGGGCGAGGGCGGGAAGGCGGAGAGGTCGGCAACGGCCAGGTCGATGAAGCGCTCGGCCTCGGCTCGGGCCTGGGCGATGGCCTCGGACTGGCGGATGAGTTGCACCGCTTCGGTCACCACTTCGTCGCCGCTGCGCTGACCATCCACCAGCGCCACCAGCTGGTCGCGTTGCTCAGGCTGCTGGATGAAGTAGTAGACCGGCAGGGTGATGATGCCGGCGCGGAGGTCGGAGCCGGCCGGCTTGCCCAGCACATCGGCCTCGGCGACGAAATCGAGGATGTCGTCCACGATCTGGAAGGCCATGCCCAGGTTGTAGCCGTAGGAACGCAGGTTTTCTTCGTCGTCGGCGCCGGCATCGCCCAGCACCGCCGCGGCGCGGGCGGCCACCTCGAACAGGGCCGCCGTCTTGCCGTAGATGCGGTCGTAGTAGCCTTGTTTGGGCTGGCCCCAGTCGCGGGCGGTGAAAGCCTGGCGCAGTTCGCCATCGACGATCACACCCAGGGTCTCGGCAAAAAGCCGGATCACGCGCGGGTGCTCGGTCTCGGCGGCCAGGGCGGCGGCGCGGGCGAAGAAGAAGTTCCCGGCCAACACGGTGCCGCCCGGCGTCCAGACGGCGTTCAAGGTCGATTGGCCGCGGCGCAGCAGGGCGCCATCGATCACATCGTCGTGGACGAGGGTGGCGGAGTGCAGGGCCTCCACCGCCGCCGCCAGGCTGAGCAGTTGCCGCTGCCGCGTGGCCGGGAACAGATGGGCCGCCAGCAGCGCCACCGTGGGCCGCACCCGCTTGCCGCCGCTCCGCACCAGCCCGCCCAGGGCCTCGGCCAGGGGCGCGTAGCTGCTGCCGACTTTGGCCAGGATGAGTTTTTCGACCTCGGCCAGTTCGTTGGCAATCAGGGCTTGGGCGGTGGAGATGGACATTGGAGATTGGGGATTGGGGATTGGTTATTGGAGATTGGTTATTGGAGATTGGTTATTGGAGATTGGGGATTGGAGATTGGAGATTGGAGATTGGTTATTATTTAGTACGTATCGATTGTGCGTAAAGGTAACGATATGCGACGACTTCACGCATCACGCTTCACGCAACACGCAACACGGAACACGCAACACGGAACCCGGAACCCGTTTCACAGACCAAAGAACGAGCGGGCGGCGGCGGTGGTGAGGGCGGCGGCTTGGTCGAGGGGCGTCTGCCACAGCTCGGCCAGCCTGGCGGCAGTCAGGCGCACGTAGGCCGGCTCGTTGCGTTGGCCGCGGTGTGGGTGCGGCGTCAGGTAGGGGGCGTCGGTTTCCAGCAGGAGGCGGTCGGGGCGCAGGTGGCGGGCCAGGTCATGCAGGTCGCGGGCATTCTTGAACGTCAGCGGCCCGGCCAGGCCGAGCACGAAGCCCCACCCATAGGCTTCCTCGGCCATCGCCAGGTCGCCAGAGAAGCTGTGCAGCACGCCAGGGAAAGGCCGGCCGGCCAGGGGAGAGCCAGGCAGCCGCCGGTGCACCCAGGCCGCCAACTCGGCCCGCACATCGTCATGGGCCTCGCGGTCGTGGATGATCACCGGCAATCCCAGTTCGGCGGCCAGGTCGAGCTGCTGGCGGAAGACCGTCTTCTGCAGTTCGACCGGCGTCTGCTGCCAATAATAATCCAGCCCGATCTCGCCGATGCCCACCGTTTTGGGATGCCCGGCCAGCCGCCGCAACTCGGTCAGCGTCTCTGGCCCCAGGCTGCCGGCGTCATTCGGGTGGATGCCAACGGTGGCATAGACCTGCGGGTATCGCTCGGCCAGCGCCACCGCCGCCCGGCTGTGCGCCAGATCGATGCCGATGGTGACGATGGCCTCGACGCCCGCCCCTCGCGCTCGCTCTAGCACCAGGTCGAGATCAGGCTCGAAGTGGGGGAGGGTGAGATGGCAGTGGCTGTCGATGAGCATGTTTATGGCATGTTCCGAGTTCCGGGTTCCGAGTTCCAAAGTCTCCCGGTCTCCCGTCTCACACAATCCCAGCCAGCTTCTTGCCATCGGCCAGGATGTCGGCCACGCGGTCGCCGTGAACCGTCTCGCAATAGACGCGGATCAGCGGTTCGGTGCCGCTGAAGCGCACGAGCAGCCAGCCGCCATCCTCCAGGTCGAACTTGTAGCCGTCGGTGGTCAGTTTGCCGGTGCAGCGCAGCCCGCCGATAGTGGCCGGTTGGGCGGCGTCGAGCAGGGCGCGGGCGCGGGCGGTGAATTCGAGCGATTCCAGCCGGGTGTCGATGCGGTCGTAATAGTGCGGGCCGCCCACCAGATCGAACAGCCGGTCGAGCAATTGGGTGGGTTTCAGACCGGTGCGCACCATCAAATCGAGCAGATAGAGATTGGCCAGGATGCCATCGCGTTCGGGCACATGGCCGTGGAAGGCGTAGCCGCCGCTCTCCTCACCGCCGATCAGGGCATCCACCTCCATCATCTTCGGGGCCACGTACTTGAAGCCGACGCCGGTCTGATACACCGGCACGCCAAAGCGCTGGCCGAGCTTGTCCAGCATCGAGGTGGTGCTCAGCGTTTTGACGATTGGCCCGCGCTGCCCGCGCACATCCAGCAGATACATTGCCAGCAGCCCAAACACGCGCAATTGATCGACGAATTGGCCGTTCTCATCGCCGAAACCGCAGCGGTCGGCGTCGCCGTCGGTGATGCAGACGCAATCGGCGCCGTGCTGCACCCCCGCCGCCAGCCCTGCATCCACGTTGGGCGGGATGGGTTCGGGCCGCTTCATCTCCGGGAAGATGGGGTTGCGGCCGGCGTGAACCTCGATCACCTGCGTCGAGCCGCCTGCCAGCAGCCCGCTCAGCCAGCCGGCGCCGTTGCCCCACATGCTGTCCACCACCACCTTCAGCCCGGCCTGGCGGATCGGCTCCAGGTCGAGCAGGCGGTGGAGTTGGGCCGTGTAGGCCGGGTTGGGGTCGAAGGGCCGGATCAGCCCCGCGGCCACGCCCTCGCGGAAGCGAAGCCGTTTGACGCCGTCGATGTCGGGGATGGCAGCCTCGATCTGCTTCAGTCCGTCCGGGTCGATGGCCCCGCCGTTGGGGTCGCGCACCTTGAAGCCGTTGTCGCCGGGCGGGTTGTGGCTGGCGGTGATGTTGATGGCGCCGATGGCCTGCCGTTCGACCACACTAAAGGCGATCACCGGCGTGGGGGTGCTGGCGCCGGTGAAGTGGACGGGGATGCCGTTGGCGGCCAGCACCTCGGCCACCGCCTCGCAGAAATCCTCGGCCCCGAAGCGCCGGTCGCCGCCCACCACCACCCCGCGCCCAACTTGCGCAGGCGCATAGCGATTCTGCAAAAAGGCGGCAAAGCCCTGCGTGCAGCGCCGAACATTGTCGAATGTGTAATCTTCGGCGATCTTGCCTCGCCAACCATCGGTTCCAAAAGTGATCTTGAATGGCATAGTTTTGTGTGGAGAGAGGGGGAGATTGGAGATTAGTTATTGGAGATTAGTTATTGGAGATTGGTTATTGCGCAATCTCCAATCTCCAATCTCTAATCTCCAATAACCAATAACCAATAACCAATTACCACTTACCAATTGATATTCGGCGATGTCCGTTGCGTTTCCGCCGCTTCCAGCAGGGACAGGTCGGCGTCCACCATCAGGCGGACGAGCTGCTCGAAGCTGACGGAGTGCTCCCAGGCCAGGGCGCGGCGGGCTTTGGCCGGGTTGCCCACCAGCAGGTCCACTTCGGCCGGGCGGTAGTATTTCGGGTCGATGACCAGGTGCTTCTCCCAATCCAGGCCCACGTGCTCGAAGGCGATCTGCACGAACTCGCGCACGGTGTGGGTTTCGCCGGTCGCCAGCAGATAGTCATCGGGATGATCCTGCTGGAGCATCAGCCACATGCCCCGCACATAGTCGGGCGCATAGCCCCAATCACGGCGCGCCTCCAGGTTGCCCAGGTGCAGTTCCTTTTGCAGCCCGGCGCGGATGCGGGCGACGCCCTGCGAAACCTTGCGTGGGAGGAACTCCAGCCCTCGCCGCGGGGATTCGTGGTTGAAGAGGATGCCGGAGCAGGCGAAGAGGCCGTAGCTTTCGCGATAGTTGACCGTGATCCAGTGCCCGTAGACTTTGGCGGCGCCGTAGGGGCTGCGCGGATAGAACGGCGTCTTCTCGGTCTGCGGCACCTCCTGCACCTTGCCGAACATCTCGCTGCTGGAGGCCTGATAGAAACGGATGCCTTTGTCGACGATGCGGATGGCGTCCAACATGCGGGTGACGCCCAGGGCCGTGACTTCGCCCGTCAGCACCGGCTGGCTGAACGAGGTGGGGACGAAGGATTGCGCTGCCAGGTTGTAGACTTCGTGCGGGCGGTGTTCTTCGAGCAGGTGGATGAGGCTGACCTGGTCGAGCAGGTCGCCCTGCACGATCTCGATGCGGTCCTGGATGTGGTGGATGCGGTCGAAATTGACCGTGCTGCTGCGCCGGACGACGCCGATGACCTGGTAGCCTTTTTCTAGCAAGAAATCGGCCAGATACGAGCCATCTTGTCCGGTGATGCCGGTTATGAGTGCTTTTGGCATGAGGAAGTCCTTGTAATTGGTTATTAGAGATTGGTTATTGGAGATTGGAGATTGGAGAGTGGAGATTGGAGATTGATCGTGAATAACGAATAACGACTAACCAATAACCAATAATCAGTTACCAATAACCAGTTACCAATAACCACTCTCTACCCGCGAATGCGTTGGCGCCAGTCGTCGAGGATGTCGGCCAGGGTTTGTTCGAGGGGGATGATGGGCGTCCAGCCGGTGGCCTGGTGCAAGCGGGTGAGGTCGCAGACGATGCAGGGGATGTCGGTGGGGCGTTCGAGGTTGGGGTCGGGCGCAGCGGCGATGGGCGTCCGGGCCTGGCCGAGCAGGGTCTGGAGGATGGAGGCGATCTTGACCGAGCGGCCGCTGCCGACGTTGTAGACGGCGCCCGGCTCGCCCCGGTCGAGGAGCAGCCAGTAGGCGCGGACGACATCGCGCACGTCGGTGAAGTCGCGTTCGGCGTCCAGCGCGCCGTGATGGAGCGGCCCCGCCCGGCGGCCGGCCTCGATCTCGGCGATCTGCTTGGCGAAGCTGGAGGTGACGAACATCTCGTTCTGGCCGGGGCCGATGTGGTTGAATGGCCGCACGCGGATGGTGTGCAGGCCGTGGCTGCGGTGGTATTGCCAGCCCAGCAGGTCCTGCGTCACCTTGCTGACGGCGTAGGGCGACAGGGGTCGCAGGGGTGTGTCTTCGTCGATGGGCAGGTCTTCCGGCTCGATGATGCCGTAGGCCTGGCCCGAACCGACCACCAGCAAGCGGGCGTCTTCCAGATGGGCGGCGAGGACGCCGCGGAAGATGTTGATCTGGGTGAGGACGTTTTGCTCGAAGGTTGACCAGGGGTGCTGCCAGGAGATGGGGACGAAGGACTGGGCGGCCAAATGGACGATGTAATCGGGTTGCCAACGGGCCAGGATCTCGGCCACGGCCGCTTCTTCGCGCAGGTCGAGCCGTTCCAGGTGGACGCGGCCGGCCGGGTAGGGCGGTTCGGGCTGGCGGCGGTAGATGGTGCCGATGATCTCCAGGTCGGTTTCGGCCAGCAGATAGCGGATGAGGTAGCTGCCGGCGAATCCGGCAGCGCCAGTGATGAGGGCGCGCATGGGCGGAGATTATAGCAAAGTGGCGCGGCGTGGCGCTAACGGTGCAACTATCAGAGTCCCCACTCCCCAATCATGCACATTGACCCATGGGCCTTGGGGATCCTTCCGCTATCAGACTAAGCCCAACAGCTTGCCGCGCACAAAAGCGAGAAATTCACGGATCGCCACATCGGGCCGGTCGCTGAGATCGCTGTCTCTGACCTTTCTTTCGTTTCCATCATGGAAATGCTTTGGAAAAGTCGATATTCCCTTCCAGCTATTGTGCGGGGCATTGTCATGGCGATAAAGATCGCCAAAGGGTGTCAGCCGACGCTCCCAATGATAAGAGTAGCGGCCGGTAGGAGAAACAAAAACATCCAGGAAGGAGCCATCGACGACATCGAGGCGCAGCTTGAGCGGGTCGCCGGTTGGCAAAGTCATGATCTGGCTGCTGACGATTACATCTGCAAACTCTGCCAGTGCGATCGCTTCAAGCTCTTCGTAGATCTGCAAGATGGACATCGATTTCTTCCAGGCGTAGACCGAGATTTTCAGCGACAATCAGGTCTTCCCATGTTGGATGCTCACCGACTTCCCCCAATTCAATGGCCGTTTCCAGTTCTTCGATTGAACCGACCCCATAGCGGCTCAGAATTTCAAGGCGCAGTTGCAGGATCTGGCGCTTCTTCTCGCGCAGAAGGCTGGCCAGAGCCTCCCGCCACAAGTCACTTTCGCTCAATTGAAGCATCGCGGCAACGTTTGGAGCAGTTGCTATGGTCATGGCTTTCCTCACGCTGATGTGCTGCTGGGCAGCCTGGCGAACAGTGCGCCCAGTTTCCCCGCTGGTCAGGCCATTGCCAGAGCAAACGGGCAAACTCGGCCGTCGGGCAAAACAGTTTGCATCCTCTGATTCCTCTTACAGGGCAAAGTATAGCACGATTTTGATGCATCCCCCAACGCTTGCGCCGCCATCCTGCCGGGGATCTGTAGTTCTGGCTATTTGCCCTTGATCGAACCTTACTGTCGGTTCGTTTGGGGCAATTGAGCACACCTCTGATGGAGCAAGTGGATGTGCGACTCAAGACGGCTTTGGCATTGACCTGATGTGCGACGCACTTCGCAAGTGCGTCGCACATCAGATCGGTTTGACTCAGCCCAACCCGGCCAGCCGCCGCAACTCCTCCGCCCGGTCGGTGCGCTCCCAGGGCAGGTCGAGGTCGTTGCGGCCAAAGTGCCCGTAGGCAGCAGTCTGGCGGTAGATGGGGCGGCGCAGGTCGAGGTCGCGGATGATGGCGCCGGGGCGCAGGTCGAAGCACTCGCGCACCAGCCGCTCGATCACCACATCCTCCACCTTGCCGGTGCCAAAGGTCTCGATGCTGATGCTCAGTGGCTCGGCCACGCCGATGGCGTAGGAAATCTGGATTTCGCAGCGGTCGGCCAGGCCGGCGGCGACGATGTTCTTGGCCACCCAGCGCGCGGCATAGGCCCCGCTGCGGTCCACCTTCGTCGGGTCCTTGCCCGAAAAAGCGCCGCCGCCGTGCCGGCCAACGCCGCCGTAGGTGTCGACGATGATCTTGCGGCCGGTCAGCCCGGCATCGCCCATCGGCCCGCCAGTGACGAATCGCCCGGTGGGGTTGACGAAAATCTGGGTCGTGCCGTTGACCCAGTCGCCCAGCACCGGCTCGATCACGTGCTCGATCACCCTGGCCCGGATTTCGCGGTTGCTCACTTCGGGCGCGTGTTGGGTGGAGACGAGGACGGTGGCCACGCGCTGCGGTTTGCCGAAGGCATATTCCACCGTCACCTGGGCCTTGCCGTCGGGCCGCAGCCAGGGCAGGACGCCCTCTTTGCGCACCTCCGACAGCCGCCGGGTGAGGCGATGGGCCAGGCTGATGCTGAGCGGCATCATTTCGGGGGTCTCGTCGCAGGCGAAGCCAACCATCATGCCCTGGTCGCCGGCGCCAATAGCCGCCACCTGATCCTCAGTCATGCGGCCTTCCTTGGCCTCCAGGGCCTTGTCCACGCCCAGGGCGATGTCGGGCGATTGGGCGGCGATGGCGACCTGCACGGCGCAGGTGGCGGCGTCGAAGCCGAAATCGGAGGAGGTGTAACCGATCTCGCGGACGATCTGGCGCACCAAATCATCGAAGTTGACGAAACCATTGGTGGTGATCTCGCCCAGCAGGATGACGAAACCGGTCTTGGTGGCCGTCTCGCAGGCCACGCGCGACATGGGGTCCTGGGCCAGCAGCGCGTCCAGCACGGCGTCGCTGATCTGGTCGCACATCTTATCGGGGTGCCCTTCTGTCACCGATTCGCTGGTGAAGAAGAGCTTGGGTGAGCGCATAAAGCTGGTGCTCATAGGGTTTGCTCCTTAGAAAGACGGGGAAGGGGGAAGGGTCGCAAGTCGCAAGTGGCAGGTGGCAGGTCGCAGGCACGCCTCACGCAACACGCAACACGCAACACGCCTCACGCATCACGCCTCACTCCCTCACGTCCCTTCCGTCCACGAATTGAGATAGTGGTCTTGTTCGGCGGTCAGGGTGTCGATCTGGATGCCCATGGCGGTCAGTTTCAGCCGCGCCACCTCTTTGTCGATGGCTTCGGGCACCGAATAGACGTTGTTTTCCAGTTCGCCGGCGTGCTGGCGCACGTAGGCCGCGGCCAGGGCCTGGTTGGCGAAGCTCATATCCATGACGGCGCTGGGATGGCCCTCAGCCGCAGCCAGGTTCACCAGCCGGCCTTCGCCGATCAGGTACAGGCGGCGGCCATCGGCCAGGTGGTATTCATCCAGGAAGTCGCGGACGCGGGTGATCTTGGTCGACATGGCTTCGAGGGCGGGGATGTTGACCTCGACATTGAAATGACCGGAGTTGGCCAGGATGGCGCCATCCTTCATCGCTTCGAAATGATGGCCATCCAGGACATGGATGTCGCCGGTGGCGCTGACGAAAATATCACCGACCGCGGCGGCTGCGGCCATGGGCATCACGCGATAGCCATCCATCACCGCTTCCAGGGCTTTCAGGGGATCGACCTCGGTGACGATGACATTGCCGCCCAGCCCAGATGCCCGCATGGCGATGCCGCGGCTGCACCAGCCGTAGCCCGCTACGACGACGTTCTTGCCGGCAATGAGGACATTGGTGGCGCGGATGATGCCGTCCATCGTGCTCTGGCCGGTGCCATAGCGATTGTCGAAGAAATGCTTGGTCAGGGCGTCGTTGACGGCGATGACCGGGAACTCCAGCGCGCCTTGCGCGGCCATGGCCTTCAGGCGGATGACGCCGGTGGTGGTCTCTTCGGTGCCGCCGACGACGTTATCGAGCAGGTTGCGGCGGTCTTTGTGCAGCGCCGCCACCAGGTCCATGCCGTCATCCATGGTCATGTGCGGTTGATGGTCGAGGGCGGCGTGGAGATGTTGATAGTAGGTCTCGTTGTCCTCGCCCTTGATGGCGAAGACTGGGATCTCGAAGTGCGAGACCAGCGTGGCGGCTACATCGTCCTGGGTCGAGAGTGGGTTGGAGGCAGTGAGCACCACATCCGCCCCGCCGGCCTGCAAGACCCGCGCCAGGTTGGCGGTTTCGGCGGTGATGTGCAGACAGGCGGCCAGCCGCATCCCGTCCAACGGGCGTTCGGCGGCGAAGCGTTCTTGCAGCAGGCGCATGACGGGCATCTCTTTGGCCGCCCATTCCATGCGAAAGCGGCCACGGTCGGCCAGCTTGATGTCTTTGATGTCGTAATTCTTGGTTTTGGTGGACATGGAAAAAGGGAAATCTCCTTGTTGAAGAAGACCTTAAGGGTTTCCAAAACCCTTAAGGTCTGGAAACTCCGGGTCTGGAAACCCTTAGGGTCTGGGGATCAGGTCTTGGGATCGCCGCTGCAAATCGTCGGTCACGGCGTCGTCGCCGTAGTTTTGGCGATAGCGGGCGATGAAATCAGTGATGGTATAGGAATGGTTCTGGGTGCCGACTTGTTCGATGACATAGACGGCGGCCACATTGGCCAGCCTCAAGACGCCGGGCCAGCCGTAGTCGCGCTCCAGCCCGGTGAGCAGCCCGGCGCGGAAGGCATCGCCGACGCCGGTCGGCTCGACCAGGGCGCGGGCGTGGGCGGCGGGGATGTGGTGGATGTCGTCGCGGGCGTAGACGCTGGCGCCATCTGGCCCGCGCGTCACCACCAGCGCCCCCACATGTTGCAGAAGCTCGGCTTCGTCCAGCCCCGATAGCCGTTTGGCCATCTCGAGCTCGTAGTCGTTGACCGTCAGCACAGCCGCGCCCTCCATGCTCTCCATCAGTTCGGCCCGGTCGATGCGGGCCAGCTGCTGGCTGGGGTCATAGACGAAGCGGATGCCCAACTGTCGGCATTCGCGGGCGTATTTCACCATCGCCTGCGGGTCGTTGGGCGAGATGATCACCCAGCCGACGCCCTCGCGCGGGAGATCGTGAAAACTCAACTCGCGTGCCCGCGCCATGGCGCCGGTGTGAAACGAGGCGATCTGGTTGTGGTCGAGGTCGGTCATCACCGTGAAGGTGGCGGTGAATTCGTCTGCAAAGGCGACGGTGAGCGAGGTATCGACGCCAACCTGCTCAAGCCATTGGCGATAGTCGTCGAAATCGACGCCGGCGGTGCCCATCAGCCGCGGGCGGTTGCCCAACAACGCCAGGTTGTAGGCGATGTTGGGGGCGCAGCCGCCGCGGTGTCGCTCTTTGGAATCGACCAGGAAGCTGACCGAGAGCTTGTCGCTGCGGTCGGCCAGGATGTGCTCGCGGAAATGGCCGGGGAAGTGCATCAGAAAATCCCAGGCGATGGAGCCGGTGACGATGATGGACATGGGGGGAATTGCGTGTTGCGTGTTGCGTGTTGCGTGTTCCGTACGGTTTCTCGCTACTTCTACCTACTTACTGATTACTGATTACTGATTACTGATTACTGACTACTGATTACTGATCACTGATCACTGATTACTACTTACTCCCTACCATATCGAGGATGACGAGTTGGATGGGCACGACGGTCAGGCTTGTCGCGCCTGTGCGGCGCGGATGCGGGCCTCGGCGCGGGCTTTGGCCGCGGCCAGGCTCTCGGTGAAGGGTGGGTAGCAGACGCCCTCTTCGGTGATGATGCCGGTGAGATAGCGGTGGGGGGTCACATCGAAGGCCGGGTTGTAGACGGGCGCATCGTCGGGCGCGATCTGCGTCTCGCCGACCAGGGCCACTTCCTCCCAGCCGCGCTCCTCGATGGGGATGTGGTCGCCGTCGGGCAGGTCGAGGTCGATGGTAGAGGTGGGGACGACCGAGTAGCAGGGGATGCCGTTCTCTTTGGCCACCACCGCCAGTTTGTAGCTGCCGATCTTGTTGGCCACATCGCCGTTGGCCGCCACCCGGTCGGCGCCATACAGCACCACATCCACCTTGCCCTGGCGCATCAGCAGCCCGGCGGCGTTGTCGGCGATCAGGTGCATGGGGATGCCGTCGCGCATCAATTCCCAGGCCGTCAGCCGGGCGCCCTGCAGACGCGGTCGCGTCTCGTCCACCCACACATGGATGTTCTTGCCGGCCTCGTGCGCGGCCCGCACCACCCCCAGCGCCGTGCCGTAATCCACCGCCGCCAGCGAGCCGGTGTTGCAGTGGTGGAGGATGTGGGCGTTTTGGGGGATGACGGCGGCGCCGTAGCGCCCCATCCGCCGGTTGATTTCGACATCCTGATCGGCCAGCCGCTGCGCTTCGGCCAGCAACGCCGCCCGCATCTCGTCTGGCTTCGCCCCACCTTCGGCCAGTTCCTCGGCCAGGGCCAGCAAGCGGGCGGTGGCCCAGGCCAGGTTGACGGCGGTGGGCCGGGCGGCGTCGAGCGTGGCTTTGGCCCGGCGCAGGTCTGCCAGCAATTGGCTGGCATAGTGCGCCTCGCTCTGTTGGGCGGCCAGGGCCATGCCAAAGCCGGCGGTGGCGCCGATGGCCGGGGCGCCGCGCACCACCATGTCGGTGATGGCGCTCGCCACAGCGGCTACGGCCTCGAAGTCGGCTATCACATATTCCAGTGGGAGCAGGCGCTGGTCGATCATGCGGACTTTGCCTGCTTCCCACCATACGGTGCGGTCGCTCATAGGGAAAGGATCGAAGGAGTTAGAGAAAAGAAAAGCGCGCCTGGGAGGGCGCGCACGCTAGGGCTGGAGCCTTCGCTTGCGAATGGTTGGCCATTCGCCCTCATCTTCCAGGTGGTTGCCACCTGCCGGAGTTGGCACCGCTCCGAGCGGCTGAGCCGCTGGTCGGTTGCCGGGGGTTCGTCGGGCCGGTCCCTCGCCCCCTCTGGATGAGAATCCAGTTGATGTATGTGATTCGAGATGACGGAGATGCAGGTGTGACTGCAAGCGGGCAGTCTAGCACAGGCGGGCCAGGGTGTCAAAGCTGCCGCGACCGGCAAGTTGCGGCTTTGTTTGGGACACGGATTGGACAGATGAACACGGATGCAAGCGCGTTCGCTTCAAACTTTTCCGCGTCTGAATTCGACCGCCTGGCTGGCAGGTTGTCGAAGAAGTCGCTTGCAGGCTAGTTGGGACACGGATCGAGGCCGATTCACACGGATTCTCGACACAAACTCATCGCTCCAATCCGTATTCTTCCGTGTTCATCCGTGTCCAGACGACTTTTCCGACAGGCTGCTAGGCTGGCGCCAGGGTGGGGACGGCCTCCAGGCGGTTGCTGATGGCCGCCTCGGCGGTCTTCAAGTCGTAGGCAGCCTGGAGGTTGAGCCAGTAGTGCGGCGTCTGGCCCAGGGCGCGACCGAACAACAAGGCCAGTTCGGCCGTGACCGGGCGAGCGCCTCTGACCACATGGGAAATGCGCATGGGCGAAACGCCGAGGGCGCGTGCGAATTGCGCCTGGGAGATGCCCAGTTCGTGCAACGTTTCGGCCAGGAATTCGCCGGGATGGATGGCCGGCAGACCGCTAGCATAGAACTGCTTGGTTTCATCGTTGGCAAACGAGCGAATCATGACTCGATCATAAACAACTTGTTTATCATTGTCAAATCGCTCAAGTGATACATGATTGCAGCCGGCTCGGCCTGCTGGTGCGAAACCCAAAGCCATGAAATGGGATGGCCTTGAATTTGACTATCCGCCCCGTGTGTGATAGATTCCCTTCCATCAGCATGCGTCGGCCTCCTTCTCCCGCCGAGCGTGCGCCCCCTCGCCTGTCTTCCCTCTCGCCAATTGGGAAACGGGCGAGCACAAGCCCATCTGCCAGCTCTCGCCCGCGCCATCCGTCGATGCGCGGGCTTTTCGCTTCCGAGGTGCGACGCACGTCCGACGTGCGTCGCACCTACACCACCAACACCTCCCCAATCCCAGTTCTCACCCATAAGCGAGGAAAACATGTTTACCCCCCCCCCCCATCTAACTATACGAAGTCAAAATTGACGAAAGTTGCTGTTTTGGGGTTGATTGTGGTGTTTTTGTTGGTGGGGGTGGTGATGGAGAGAGGGGAAGCGGTGCGGGCGGAGAGTGGTAAGACACAGAGGGGAAAAACACAGAGTATAGCTGTTGATTTTGCCGACATGATACGGGATCCATCAATGCAAGATGGCATGATGATTGCTTTGCAGGACAAACCATCGGATATACTCACGGGGACACAGTTTGCTGTCCTCTCACTTCAGTCGGGTTCCGGTTGGTTTCTTGCTTTCGTTGCATCTTTGGATGGGCCTTACACCGACGTAGAACATGTTGGGGCTGGAAAGGCCGGAGCATTATTCGTAGGAGTACAGGATGCTACCGGAGATTGGCGAGTTGCTGTTGCTGGAACCTCTTACTTCTCTGATCTGCTGGCACTGATTTCAACAGCCGAGCTACCTGCAGATGCCAAAATGTATTTGGATCCGCTGGCGCCGTTCAGCGTGCAAGAGACTGAATACAAATTCCCCTGGCCCGCTGGCGATTGGGAGTATCGTGGAGGCTGGCACTCCTCGGCGCTAGATATTGGAACACGGGGATCGGATAAGCGCGTTCTTGCCGCAGCAGGTGGAGTGGTCACTGGGATTTGCGACACCGGGACAGTGAGCACAAATGTGACGATACGGCATGACGACGGAAAAACGTTACAATACTTTCATATTGATAAATCAACGCGTCCATCCAATGTCTCATTGCACGCTAGGGTCGAACGCGGCTACGTGCTTGGCAGTCTTCTTCCAGGTACCTGGGGGCCAGATGGCTGTGGTGTCACTCAAGGCCAGGCCGCCACGAGCGCTCATATCCATTGGGTACTTCCCACAAGTGAATCGTTTACCGCAGACGGCTGGACGATTCAGTATCCAGATAGTACCTGGCGCAATGGTGGTCAATCTCGTATCCCCGGTCAGTCGCCATATCAGACCCTCCCGTCAACAAATAATCCATCAGGCGGCGGCCCCCAAGCCGAACTCTGGTCGCAGGCTGGTTACCAAGGAAACAGGGTCTGGAGCGGCGGCACGGGCTTTGACAACGCCCCAAGCGCCAATTCCTTCTCGCTGAAACTGCCTTCGGGCTGGTCGGCCAGGGCATGGCGAGGCGATGATCGTGGTGGTGGAGACTCGCGTTGCTGGAGTGAATCTGTGCGCGACCTCACGGACTTCGGCTGGCAGAATGCCATCCAGTCTATCGATGTGTGGGATCATAATGAGTGCGATGGAACACCCGGTGATCAAGCCGAACTCTGGTCGCAGGCTGGTTACCAAGGAAACAGGGTCTGGAGCGGCGGCACGGGCTTTGACAACGCCCCAAGCGCCAATTCCTTCTCGCTGAAACTGCCTTCGGGCTGGTCGGCCAGGGCATGGCGAGGCGATGATCGTGGTGGTGGAGACTCGCGTTGCTGGAGTGAATCTGTGCGCGACCTCACGGACTTCGGCTGGCAGAATGCCATCCAGTCTATCGATGTGTGGGATCACAATGAGTGCCCAACCGAGTGCAATCCCAATGCCGATCAGATTGCCCTCTTTATCGATGGCGGATTCCGCGGGCAGTGTGTGGTCAAAGGCATCGGCGAGTACCCCAATCCCGGCGCTATCGGGCTGCCCAACGACGCCATTTCTTCCATCAAAGTCGGCGGCAATGTCAAGGCCAGGCTCTGTCGTGATGACAATTTCTCCGGTACATGTGAGGAGTTCACCGGCGATGATACTGACCTGGGCAACAACAGCGTCGGCAACGACCAGGTCTCTTCGGCCAAGGTGGAACGTCGCACGTCGCCGCCGGACATTCCTACCCTGCGCAGCCCTGCCAATGGCGCCACCCTGCGCCCCACCGATACGGTGATCCTCGAGTGGAATGCCTCGGCGCGGGCGACGGAGTATGCAGCCGAGTATTGGCTGCTGTCCTCCGGAGATCGGCAAAACTCAGGCCACCAACCGGGTACGAGTTGGAATATCGGCCAGCTCGCAGAGGGTGAATACGCATGGTATGTCGAAGCCTACAATAGCGCGGGGTGGAGTGGTTGGAGCGAGATCTGGAGATTTACCGTCCAAAGCGCGAACCACCTACCCAATGCTCCGACTTCCCCAAGCCCGCCCATCGGCGCCACTTTGGACGCCATGCCCCAACTTTGCTGGCAGAACAATGGCGACCCCGACGGCGACCCGGTAGAATTCCGGGTGGATATGTGGACCGCGGGTTATGTTCGCAGTGAGCAAAGCGAGTGGATAGGCGCCAACTGCTGGCGCCCAACGACGTTGTCAGGAAACGACACCTATAACTGGGTCGTGCGCGTTCGTGATAACAGAGGCGGCGCCGAATCTTCGCCTGATTGGTCATTCACCGTACGCGATTTGGTTGGGCCTTCACTGACCTTCACCTCGCCAGTCGGCGACGAGCAAACCTACCAGGCTCAGCCCGACGCCGGAATCGTTGGCTTCCGCATTCAGGCCTCGGATAACGTGGCGGTGTCATCGATTCGCTTCTTCGGGGTTGGCGCGGATGGCAGCATTCAGTTCTTTCCCACCGAAATCGACTCCACGGATCCCTATACGGCTTACATCAGTACCGGAAGTCTTGGTGTGGGATTGCATCGAATCGGCGCCGAAGCCAGCGACGCGGCCCAAAACACGGCCGTGAAATACATGAATGTGAATTGGCCTGGCCGCCAGACTTCCACGCCGACGCCAACCGCTATCTTTGGGGCTACCAATACCCCAACACCAACGCTTACCCGCACTTTCACCCCAACGGCCACCGGCACAAGACCGGAAGCCTCTCCTACGCCCACCCCCACCCGCACCCCCACCCGTTCCGGCCCCACCAACACCCCCACGCCCACTCGCACCCCTGCGCCGGCCTGGGTCTGGGCCTCCGAAGCTGAAAACGCATCGCTCGTCTCACCCATGCTCGCGGCCACGGACGCCGCCGCCTCGTCCTGCGGCTACGTGTACGCCTCGCAAGGAGAGCCAAACGACGGTGCGATCGCATTCTCGTTCAGCGTCAGCGCCCCTGGCAACTACTACATCTGGGGCCGCGCCATGGGGCCGACCTACGGCTCCGACTCGTTCTACATGGCGATGGACGGCAACGCCTATGCGACCTTCACCATCCCGATGGGTCCGAACTGGAACTGGGTGAAAGGACAGAACTATGGCTTGAACGCCGGCGCGCACACCCTCCGCTTCAAAGCACGCGAGCAAGGCGCCCGGTTGGACAAAGTCATCATCACCAACCAGGCGGCGTTCACGCCTGGCGCTGGCGATGTGACGTCGTGTGGAACCAACACCCCCACCCCAACGCCTTCCAAGACTCCTTCACCGACATCGACGCGCACGCCCATCCTCGGCGCCACCCAAACTCCCACACGCACGCCAACTTCGACCTTCACCGCCACTCCAACGGTAACGAGCACAATAGCGCACCGGCCTCCTAATGCGCCATCGCTCATCAGTCCCGTCAATGGCTCTGTTCATTCGACAATGCCTCAGTTGTGTTGGCAAAACAACGGTGATCCTGATGGCGACACAGTTCAGTTCTGGGTGGATGTATGGACACCTGGCTACTGGCGTGGTGAGCAGAGCGGGTGGATCAGTCAGACATGTTGGCGTCCGACGACTCTATCTGGGTCAGATACGTACAACTGGCACGTCGGCGTCAGAGACGCGTATCAACCTGGTCCTCGCTCTCCTGATTGGGATTTCGTGGTTGTCGAACCGGCGACACCGACACCAACTCCTACTCGCACCGTAACCCGTACCTTCACACCCACCGCCACCCCAACGGCAACGAGCACCCCCAGTCAGCCCAGGCCAGAACTTCGGGCGACGGCAAGCGGGTCGCACTCCATCTCCCTAACCTGGACGCCAATCGCAGGAGCGCAGGGCTATCGCATCTGGCGCACGTTCTCAGGTCTCCCTTGGACGCAAGTTGCCATCCTGGGCAGTCAGGTCGCCGCCTACGAGGACGCGAATGGCTTGGGGTGCGGCGTCGAAGCCTTCTACATCGCCGAACCGTTCGGCGGAGGCGGCTCTTTCCCGGCGAGCAATTATGCTTTCGCTACCACGTGGGGCTGTTGGCCGGGCGCTGATCCGCGGGCTATTGCTCCTGCTGGCGTCACGGCCCAATTCCAGTCGCCGCACGCCATCCGTCTGAATTGGAGCGACCGCACCAACGACGAATCGAGCTTCAAAATCATGCGCACCACCTGGGGCAACATGTGGTATCAAGTAGGCGTCGCCGGCGCCAATGCCACTTCTTTCCTCGATACCGAGGTCGGCTGCGGCTATGAGTTCTACTACAAAGTGCGCGCCGAACGCCCCAGCGATGGCTCTGTCAGCGAATGGGCCTTCACCTCAGCTTCGGCGCCTGCTTGCACAGGCGGCCCCCGCCTGGACAACCCCAGTCCGCTCAGCGTGGGGCAGGCGACGCGCAACAGCCTGCGCCTACAGTGGCGCAACACCAATCAGGGCCAGACCGCCTACCAGGTTCAGCGCGCCATCTACGGCAGCGGCTGGTATCAGTTCGACGTGCCGGGCGGGGCGACCACTTCCTACACCGATACAGGCCTGTCGTGTGATACGCGCTACTACTATCGCGTGCGTTCGGTGCGCAACACCGACGGCGCCTTCTCGGAATGGAGCAACTTCGCCCAACAGAGCACAGCCGCCTGCACCGGCGCCGCGGGTTCTGACGAAGACCACAGCGAATCACCGATGGCGCCTCAGCCCCCCGCCGACCTGCCCCCGCCCGAAAGCCTGGCTGCGCCCGACATCCTGCCTTTCACTCCGTCACCGACAAAGCGGTAGCGCCTTCACTCGCAACCCCCTCTCCCCTCTACCATCCACCCTCGCCCGGCCCCCTCTCCTGCCGGGCGAGGGCATTCTTAGAACCCGTGCAGCCTGGTCGGTTATGACTCAGATCGATTCGACTGGCTTTTATCGTTGACAGCCGTTCTGAACGCAGTGCAGGAAGCCATCCCCCCACAGCCAATGCGATTTGGAGATCGCTTACTTCGCTTCGCTGAGTGCCTTGTGGCCTGGCAATGACGCACAAGGTGAGCGCCTAACATGATGGGTGTGTACAGCGTCAGAGACAGACGGTCGCCGTGGTGGGAAAAACATGGTCGGATGGGGGAAAGGGGTCTGGAAGCGAACGCGCGCGCCCGTGGACTGACACTTGCCAAGTACAACGCTCCTGCCGTAAAATAAACGTTTGCCGCGCTTGGCGCCGCCGATCTCACACCCTCTTTTTCTGCTCCCGTGTTCGACACCCTCACCGACAAACTGCAAGGCGTCTTCGACCGCCTGGGCCGCCGTGGCCGCCTGACCGAGGCGGACGTCGACGCCGCCCTGCGCGAAGTGCGTCTGGCCCTGCTCGAAGCCGACGTGAACTACAAGGTCGTCAAAGACTTTGTGGCCCGCGTGCGCGAGCGCGCCATCGGCGCCGATGTTCTGCGCAGCCTGACGCCGGCGCAACAGGTGATCAAGATCGTCCACGAGGAACTGATCGCCACCCTGGGCGAATCGGCCCGGCTCGACCTTTCGGGCCAGCCGCCGCACGTCGTCATGTTGGTGGGTCTTCAGGGTTCGGGCAAGACGACCATGGCCGCCAAACTGGCCAACCGGCTGCGCTCGTCCGGCCAACGCCCCTTCCTCATCGCTGCCGACACCTACCGCCCCGCCGCCGTCACCCAGCTCGAAGTCCTGGGCAGGCAGATCGACATCCCCGTTCACAGCGAAGGCATCACCCCGCCCCCGCCCGAAATCGTTCGCCGCGGCCTGAAACGGGCCAAAGACGAAGCCCGCACGGTCGTGATCATCGACACCGCCGGCCGTCTGAACATCGACGAACAGATGATGCAGGAGCTGGTGCAGATCAAAGAGATCGCCAAACCGGCCGAAATCCTGCTCGTGGCCGACGCCATGACCGGCCAGGAAGCCGTGCGCGTGGCCGGGGACTTCCACGGGCGGGTGGGCGTCACCGGGCTGGTGCTGACCAAGATCGACGGCGACGCCCGCGGCGGCGCGGCCATCTCGATGCGAGCCGTCACCGGCGTCCCGATCAAATTCCTGGGCACCAGCGAAAAGGTCGATGGCATCGAAGTCTACCATCCCGACCGGCTGGCCTCGCGCATCCTGGGCATGGGCGACATGCTGACGATGATCGAGAAGGCCGAGGCGACGATGGACAAAGAGGAAGCCATGCGCATGGAGAAGAAACTGCGCACGGCCTCTTTCGACCTGGATGATTTCCTCAAGCAGATGCGCCAGATCAAGAAGATGGGGCCGCTCACCGGCCTGCTGGAAATGATCCCCGGCGTGGGCAAGCTGGCCAAGGAGATCGACCCCCAGGCCACCGAACAGCAGCTCAAACGCGTCGAGGCCATCATCTGCTCGATGACGCCCGCCGAGCGCCACGACCCCGGCCTGCTCAACGGCAGCCGCAAACGCCGCGTGGCTTCTGGCGCCGGTTCGTCGGTGCAGGAAGTCAACCAACTGCTGCACCAATTCCGCGACATGCAACGGCTGATGAAGCAGATGCAGTCGGGGCGACGCGGGGGATTGGCCGGACTTTTCGGCCTGTAGCCTTCTGCATTCATCATTATCGACGAGTATTGCTGATTTCATCGCTCTTTTCAACTTCTTCTAACACAAAGACACAAAGCCCACCAAGATGACACAAAGTTTCTGAGTGTCCTTCGAGTTTTTGTGTTTGACACCACTTTCACATCAGGAGTCCCTTTCACACATGGTACGCATTCGTCTCCGACGCACCGGATCCAAAAAACAAGCATCCTACCGCGTCATCGCCGCCGATCAGAAATCCCCGCGCGACGGTCATTTCATCGAAAACCTGGGTTTCTACAACCCCCGCACAAATCCCCCCACCCTTGAGATCAACCGTGGGCGCATGGCCTACTGGCTCGAAAACGGCGCCCAACCCAGCGACTCGGTGGCGCAACTGCTGCGCGCCGTCGATCTATCGGACGAACGGGCGCAACTGCGCGCCGGCGCCGAAGCCTGATCTCAACCTCGCCACCCTGGTGGCGACCGACGACCGCTCCCACCGGGGCGGTCGTCTTTCATCCCCTCCTGTCCCATGAAAGAACTGGTCGAATACTTGACCCAAACCCTGGTCGATCACCCCGAACAGGTGCTCGTGACCACGCGGCGCTCAGGCCCCAGCCTGTTCGTGGAAGTCACCGCCGCCTCGTCGGATGTGGGCCGTCTCATCGGCCGCCACGGTCGCACCGCCGAAGCCATCCGCACCGTGGCGAAGGTGGCAGGCGCGCGCAAAGGTTTGCGCGTCACCGTCGACATCGCTTGAGCGAGTCTGCGCATGGTTGGGGACGCCTATGGCTGAATCCTTCCTGGTAGTGGGTCGCATCATCGCCCCGCACGGCGTCCGTGGCGAGGTGAAGGTCGAGGTGCAGACCGATTTCCCGCAGCGGTTTCAGCCAGGATCGCCGGTATGGCTGGAAGATGAGGCGGAGCCGATGCGCGTGCTGGCTGCGCGCCGGCAGAACGACTTTCTGTTGCTTCAGTTCGACGCCATCCCCTCGCGCACCGAGGCCGAACCCTTGCGCGACCGGCTGCTGATGGTGCCGCGCGCCCTGGCCATGCCCCTGCCCGAGGGCGAGTATTATAGCGACGACTTACAGGGCCTGATGGTGACGACCACAGACGGCGATGAATTGGGCGTCCTGGTCGATGTGTGGTGGACGAACGCCAACGAGGTCTATGTGGTCGAGGGGCCGTGGGGTGAAATCCTCTTGCCGGCGATTGCCGAGGTGGTGCAAGAGGTGGATTTGCAGAATCGCCGGATGTTGGTAAAGTTATTGCCGGGTTTGGCGCCGCAGATCGATGCCCTGCACGGGATGGCGGAAGACACCGAAGGGCGATAATCTGTCCGGGCGCCCAAGCCCATCTATCCACTCCCCCCACCACACCCTCAAGGAGACCAAGCAATGAAGCTCAAGCGGTGGTCGTTGGTTTTTCTGATCGGCCTGGTCGCACTGGCGACCTGGTCACCGCGCCCGGCCCTGGCCAGTGCGCCGGCCGGGGCGACCCTGGCTGCGCCCGTGCCGCAGGGCGGCGGCGTGCACATTGTGCGTCGCGGTGAGACGCTGTCGGGGATCGCCCGTCGCTTCGGCGTCTCGGTGCAGGCGTTGGCAGCGGCCAACGGCATCGGCAACATCAACCGTATTCGCCTCGGCCAGCGATTGGTCATCCCCGGTCGCGGCGCCGCCCCGGCCCCTGCGCCGGCCCCTTCCGGCGGTCGCGCCGGCAAATGGATCGAAATCGATCTATCGGCTCAACGGCTGCTGGCCCATCAGGGCAACGCCATCGTCCTCAGCACGCGCGTCAGCACCGGCCTCCCGCGCACACCCACCCCCGTGGGCACCTATCGCATCCGCACCAAGATCCGCAGCCAGACGATGTCCGGCCCCGGCTACCGCTTGCCGAACGTGCAATGGGTGCAGTATTTTGTCGGCTCCTATGCCCTTCACGGCACCTACTGGCACCACAACTTCGGACACCCCATGAGCCACGGCTGCGTGAACCTGACCAACAAAGACGCCCGCTTCCTCTACGAATGGGCGGCGTATGGCACGCCGGTGGTGGTTCATCGCTGAGTGGAGATTGGTTATTGGAGATTGGTTATTGGCGAATCTCCAATAACCAATCTCCAATAACCATCAACCCTGACTGGGTTGAGATGACAACAGCCGGCTGAACCGGGGATCGAGGGTGATGGTGTGGCGCAGGCCCTCGACGATGGTGATGCGGGGTGCATAGTCCAGCAATTGGCTGGCCTTGTCCAGGTCGGCCATCAGGCGCCCGACCCCGCCGCTCTGCTGGGGATTGTAGAGCAAGTGGGCGCTGCGACTGCTCACGGCCTCGATGTGGTGGACGAGTTGCTCGACGCTGGTTTCGGCCCCACTGCCCACGTTGATCACCTGCCGGTCTATGTTGGGTTGTTCGCCGGCGCTGATCAACGCATCGACGACATCATCGATATAGACATAATCCCTGGTCTGGCGGCCGCTGCCAAAAAGCACCACCGTGCCGCCACTCAGAATCTGATGGATGATCTGCGGCACCACCGGCGGGTAGGCCGGGGGCAGCGCCTGGCCGGGGCCATAGGCGTTGAAGATGCGCAGGGCCACCGTCTCGATGCCATAGTGGGCGCCCAACGTGAAGACATAATGCTCGGCGGCGAATTTGCTGACGGCGTAGGGCGTGAGCAACTGCGGGACCACGGTTTCGTCCACCGGCTGGCGTTTCTGATCGCCGTAGATGGTGGCCGACGAGGCCAGCACGATCCGGCGCACGCTGACCGCCCGCATCGCTTCCATCAGGGTGACGGCGCCGCCGACATTGACATCGTTGTAGTCGCGCGGGTAAAGGATCGATTGCGGCAGCGAGACCTTTGCCGCCAGGTGGTAGACGCAATCGACGCCGTGGAGCAACGTCCACAACTTGGGCGCATCCCGCACATCCCCGCGCGTGAACAACACCCGTTCGTCCAGCGCCGCCGGGTCGCCGGCGCTGAGATCATCGATCACGCGCACATGGCGCCCCGCCGCCGCCAGGCGATTGGCCAGATGGTGGCCGATGAATCCGGCGCCTCCTGTAATCAGATAGTTCATAGTCGATAGCAGCCAACCGAACCGCGAGCGTCAGCGAGCGGGGGTCGGGCGTGAGGCGTGGGGCGTGAGGCGTGAAACGTGAGGCGTGAAACGTGAGGCGTGAAACGTGAAACGTGGGACGTGGGGCGTGAGGCGTGAAACGTGGGACGTGAGGCGTGAGGCGTGAGGCGTGAAACGTGAGGCGTGAAACGTGAGCGCGAAGCATGAAGTTCGGTGGAGTGCGCAAGCCCACGTGCGCACGAGTCGCAACGCCGGGCGGGAACAAGTTCAGTATAGCACAAATAGGTCGAGGCGCCGCGCCTGCGGTCAGGCGCCATTGTCAGGCTGACCTGACTTTCTCAGGCTGACCTGACTTTCTCAGGCTGACCTGACTTTCTCAGGCTGACCTGACTTTCTCAGGCTGACCTGACTTTCTCAGGCTGACCTGACTTTCTCAGGCGGCATCCCTCATGCTACCATGCTGGTTATGTCAGCCAGCCAGGCAGAGAACCTGCCGCCTGATTCGGCCCTACGCCTCTCCTTGCCGCCGATGGACCCGGCCGGCATGGTCGCGCTCGTCATCGCTCCCTTCGCCCCGCCCCTGATCGCCCGTTCGCTCGCGGCTTTGCCGGCCGGTCGGCTGGTGATGGCGATGGGGGCGGACGATCTGGCCGGCCTGAGCCTGGCCCCTGTCATCCTCGACCCCGACCCCCTGGCCCTCCTGTCTCTGGCCGTGCGCCACACCCCTCTCGACTCAGGGGTCGTGGCCCGCGCCTTCACCCAGTTGCTGGATGCGCCGCATCGAGGCCGGCCATGGGGCCAACAACTACGCCGGGCCTACGATACCTCCTGCCCGGCCTGTGGGCGCATCACCGAGGCGCTGGCCTACCGCTGGCAGGGCAGCCCGCCCGCCCTGGTCAGCCGCGACCTGGACTGTGAGCACTGCGGGTTCAGCGGCGAATCGGCCGCCGAGGCGGACGACCGCTTGCAGGCGGCCGGCGTCGAAGCGGGCAAATCACTCTACTGGGAAATGATGGGCCGGGTGGCCGAAGCGTCCGATCCGCTGCGCCCGCGCCTGGAGCAAGCAATGTCGTTCTACACCCCGCGGGCGCTGTGGGGGATATGGCAAAGCCTGCGCATCTTGCAGGAACTGCGGCTGAGCCAGGAAGACCGCCGGGCGCTGCAACTCATCCTGGCCGAGGCCATGTGGCGCGGCAGCAGCCTCGAAGGCCAGCCCGACCTGCTCTGGCAAACCAACCTGCGCCGCCCGCGCCGCTTCGTCGAGCGCAATCTCTGGCGGGTGCTGGATGCAGCCGCGCGGCTCGTGGCAGGGCTTGCCGGCATGGCGCCATCCCCCACCCCGCCCCAACTCAGCCAACGTTGGCCCGACGACGCCCGCCAGCGCCTCGAGCCGGGCAGCGCGGCCCTCGCCCTGGCGCCGGTTCCGCCCTCGCTGCCGTTGTACTGGCTCCTGCGCTTTGTCTGGAGCGGGTGGCTGTTCGGGCGGCAGGCGCTGGCGCCGATGAACGACCTGCTCTCGTTGCGGCCGGGTGAGTGGGAATTGCTGGCAATGCGGCTGGCCTCTGCACACCGGGCCTTGTGGGGCTGGCTGACCGAGGGTGGCGAGCTGGCCGTGCAGTGGCGATGGCGCGGGGATGAAGACCCCTCGCTCGCTATCCTTGCCTCGTTGCCTGCGGCTCCGGCGACGTTTGCGGTGGCCGAGGCCGGGCCGAACGACATCATCGCCCTGGCCGTGGTTCGCAAGACCGCCGCCCCCCCGCCCGCCGTTATCGCCACCGATCCTTTGGCAAGCGGGGCCGCGGCCATGCTGGAAGCCGTGACCCAACGCGGTGAGCCGCTGACTGGGCCGCGGCTGCGCCCGTTGGTGGCCGCTGCCTGGCGACGGCAGGGCGACCTGCCCGATACGGCCGAGGCCGATCTCGAGATCTTGCTCGACCCCCTGGCCCCGCCCGCCGGGCTGCATGTCATCGGCAAGGATGGTGAAACCTGGGAGCCGGGCGATGTGGCCTGGTGGTGGCTCCACCGCCCGCCCGCCGCCTGGCAGCCGGCCAGCGACCGGGCCGAACGGTCGGCCCTGGCCATGCTCGATGCGGGTGCGGTTGCCGCGACCGATGACCTGGCCTGGGGGATCAGCGGGCGTCTGCCGGCGGACGGCGCCCCCGACCGCCCCTGGATCGAGGCCCTGGCTCTCTCCTATGCCGAAAGGAGCGCCGAGGGCCTGCTTCTGCTGCCTCAAGATCGGCCCCAAAAGCGCCAGGCGGAGTTGGCGGCGCTGGCGCAGGATCTGCTGGCGGCCGGCCGGCGGATGGGCTTCGAGGCTGCCATCTGGCCGGAGGACGGGCTGTGGCAAGTGGAATGGCAGCGGGCGGGCAGGCGTCGCGCCAGCTTCGTCCTCACCGCCACCACCGCCCTCACCCCGCGCGTCTGGCAGAGCCGGGCGCCGCTGCCGGGTCTCTCGCGCTTTCTGGTGCTGCCGGGCAGCCGCGCCGGACTGGTGCAGTGGCGCATCGACCATCAGCCGCTGTGGGCGGCGGCGGCGCTGGCCGGCGGCTGGACGTTCACCAAGTTCCGCCATCTGCGCGAGATGCTGGCCGATGCCGACGAGGAGCCGGAGCGCTGGCTGGCCCATCTTCGCCTCGACCCCATCACCTCGGGTCAGGCGGAACAGATGAGTTTGTTCTGATGAGGGGGGGCGTTCTGTGTTCCGTGTTGCGTGTTCCGTGTTCCGTGGTGCGTCATGTTGCGGCCGCACTTATCTTTCCGAACTGTCTTTCCAAATGCCAGGCGGCCTCGCCCCGCTAAGGTGACTTACAACCATGCCGATCGATCTTCCCTCCTACCCCCTTTTGCTCGGCCCCACGCCGCTGCACCCGCTCCCCCGCTTTTCGGCCTGGCTGGGCGGCGTCGAAATCTGGATCAAGCGCGATGACCTGACGCCACTGGCCCTGGGCGGCAACAAACTGCGCAAACTGGCCTTTCTGCTGGCCGAGGCCCTGGCCCAGGATGCCACCGACCTGGTGACGACCGGGGCGGCGCAATCCAACCATTGCCGGCAGACGGCGGCGGCAGCGGCGCGGGCCGGGCTGGGCTGCCATCTGGTGTTGCGCGGGCGGCCAGATGCCCGGCCCGGCGGCAACATCTTGCTCGACCGCCTCCTGGGGGCCGAGTTGCACTGGGCGGGCGGCCCCGACACCGGCCCGGCCCTGGCGCGGGTGGTGGAGGATTTGCGGGCCGCCGGGCGACGGCCCTATGCCATCCCGCTCGGCGGCTCGACGCCGGTGGGCGCGGCCGGCTATGCCGACGCCTGGCTGGAGATGAGCGAACAGGCGCGGGCGCTGGGGATCGAGTTCGACGCCGTCGTTTTCGCCACCAGCTCGGGCGGGACGCAGGCCGGGCTGGCGGTGGGGGCGGGGGCCGCCGCTTGGCCGGGCGCCATCCACGGCATCTCGGTCGACCACAAGATCCCCGACCTGGCCGCCGTGACCGAGCGGCTGACGCAGGCCACCGCCGACCTGCTGGAGATTCCCACGCCCCACCCGGTTATCGTCCATGATGATTACATCGGCGCCGGCTACGGCATCGTCGATGACGCCGATCGCAAGGCGATCATCGCCCTGGCCCGCAGCGAAGGCATTCTGGTCGATCCGGTTTATACGGGCCGGGCGCTGGCGGGGCTGATCGACCTGGTTCGCGGCGGGGTGCTGGCTGGGCGAGTGCTGTTCTGGCACACGGGCGGCGCGCCGGCGCTGTTCGCGTATGAGACGGATCTTCTTGCTGATGACGGAAGCTGATCGTCAGTTGCCGATTTTGACGCTGCCTGACTGAAGCAATCCGTTTTCGATGAACAAGTCGACTCGATACTCACCGTTCGGAAAGGCCCTTCCGTTGTCAACCCAGGTAAACTGGTAACCAGAAGGACTGATCCAGTGGCTGTCCCAGACGTCGTTTCGGCGAAACCGTTCGAGTTCCTTGTCGTCGTGGTACCAATATCGCTGGAATGATGCCCCCAAAGGAACATCGCGGTACTGCCAGCTGATGTAGAATAGCCGCGTGCCGGACGGCAATGTCTCCATAGGTTTGGTGCAGCGATTGTCGGCGTCGAGTTTGAGGCAGAAGCTG
Source organism: Caldilineales bacterium (assembly GCA_019695115.1). Taxonomy (GTDB): domain Bacteria; phylum Chloroflexota; class Anaerolineae; order J102; family J102; genus SSF26. The sequence continues at coordinate 40,751 of JAIBAP010000020.1, forward strand.
ATAGGGCCGAACCACGGCTGCCCATTCGTGGCCGATTCGCCGGCTGGGCTGGTAGGTGTGGCGGTAGGCGCGGGCGTGTCTGAGGGCGGCGCCAGGGCCGTCGGCAGGGCGGCATCCGGCGAAAGCTTCTGGGGCGCCTGGCCGGGGGACTGCGTCGGCCCTTGCACCGGGTTGAGTTCGGGCGTGGGCAGCAGGTCGGGCGTGGTCGGGGCTGACTCATCCGGCGGAAGTGAAGTCGGGAAGTCTGGTGGCAACGACCACAAGTCGATGTTGCAGTCTACCGTGCTCTGGTAAGTATTGACATAACCTGTTTCGCCGGCCGGGGTCACCACCTTCAACCACCAATTGGGTGGAACGGCGGGGACGCTGGCGAGGGGGCGAAGAATATCACCACGGCGCAGGACGCCGACCATGCTGCCGCCGTCGGCCTTGGGGGCGGGCCACAAGGGCAACCCATCCTGCATCACCGTGCATGCGGCTTCGGGCAGGGGGGTGGGGCTTGGGGTTGGGGTAGGGTTGGCGGTGGGTGTACTGGCAGGGAGGGCGGCCAGGATGGTCTGCACCTGTTCACGGCGATCCGAGTAGCTCTCCTTGCCATCCGTCAATTCCAGGAACCGTTGAAAGTTGGGAATGGCCTGGTCGATCTGCCCCAGGTTTTGGTGAGCGATCCCACGCAGGTCGTAGTAGTCGGGTGTTGTGGGGTCATAGGCAATGGCCTTTTGGATGTCAGCCAGAACTTCTTGCCACTGGCGGCGGTCCTCATAATAGCTCGCCCGCTCGAAATAGGCTTCGGCCGAAGTGGGCGCCAACTCGATGGCCTTGTTCAGGTCGGCCAGGGCCAGGTCGAACTTACCACTGTCGCGATAAAGACTGGCGCGGAACAAATAGGGCTGCTCGTAGCCTGGGTCCAGGTCGATGGCGGCGTTGATGTCCTGGAAAGCCAGATCCAACCGCCCCTGACCGGCATAGCACACACTGCGCGGTTTGTAGATGTCGGCAAGTTGGCAACCGCGCTCGATAACGTCGGTGGCAAGGCGAATGACCTCCTTACATTCCTCCCAGTCAACCAGGTTGTCCAGCCGCTCGGCAGCCGCTCCGCAGCTCAGAACCGAGCTATCCCGCTGGCCCCGCGTCCACAGCCAATAGCCCGCCACAGCTACCACCGCCACCAGGACGAGCGGGACAACCGGCCACCAGCGCGGCAGGGGGCGCTGCCTGGGCGCAGGTTTGGCGGCAGCGTCAGGATGACCGCCCTCTGCCGTGCGCAGGGCCTGGACGAAGGCGGCGGCGCTGGCGAAACGGTCGGCGGGGCGCTTGGCCAGGGCCTTGAGCAGGACCTGGGACGGGCCATCGGGCAGGTCGGCGCGCAGGCTGCGGGGCGAGGGCGGCTGGCGGGTGAGGTGCGAGACCAGCACCTGGGCGCTGCTGCCCGTGAACGGCACCTGCCCCGTCAGCATGTGGTAAGCGACGATGCCCAGGGCGTAGAGGTCGGTGGCGGGGCCGATCTCGTTGGCCCGCTCGCTGTCGGCTTGCTCCGGGGCCATGTACTCCACCGTGCCCAGCACCGCGCCCGACTGTGTGATCTCAGTCGATTGGGCCAGAGATTTGACCAGCCCGAAATCACTCAGCACGGGCCGCGTTTGGCCGTGATGGGTGGTCTCCAGCAGGATGTTGGCGGGTTTGACATCGCGGTGCACCACGCCCTGGCTGTGGGCATAGTCCAGGGCGTCGGCGATGGGCGCCAGCAAGGCGATGGTTTCCTCGACGCTCAGGCTGCCCTGGCGCTTGAGGTAGTCGCGCAACGACTCGCCCTCGATCAACTCCATGGCGATGAAGATCTGCCCATCCACCTCCCCGATCTCGTGGATGGCGACGATGTTGGGGTGCTTCAGCCGGGCGGCGATGCGGGCTTCTTGCTTGAAACGGGCAACGGTGTCCGGCTCCCAGGCCAGGTGCGGGGCCAGGATTTTGAGGGCGATGTCGCGGTCGAGGCTGGCATCATGGGCGCGGTAGACGGTGGCGAAGCCGCCGCGTCCCAACGGCGCTTTGATCTGGTATTTGCCAAAGGTAGGGGGAAGGTCGGGCATAGCCGGCTCCAACCTTTACGGCAGTTCCAGGCAGTTTCCTGTGCCCTGCCGCACCGAGTGGTCGCTGTTGGCCACGAGGATGCAGAGCCGGCGGGCGGCATTGGGCCGGTCGGCCACCCGGTAGAGGGTGAAGGGGCTGGTCCCGACGACGTTGCGCTCGGTGGGATAGATCTGCCAGGGGCCGCTGCCGGGCATACCGGCGTCTTCGGGCGCGACGGTGTCGAAGAAGAAATGGACGTGCCGGTTGCTGCCGCCCAGTCGCGGCTCGAAACCGGAGGTGATGAACTCGACCACATAGCGCCGGTTCTCGACCGTGATGCCGGTGATCTGCGCCCAGTCGCCGGTGGGGGTGGGGGTCGGCAACGCCGGGGTGGGCGTGGGCTGGATGGCGACGGCCGGGAGCTCGCTCCACGAGGGCGAGCCATCCCTGCCGGGGGCCTCGACGACGGGCGCCAGCAGGCCATCGGCCGGGCGGATGGCCCAGAGGTCGCTCTCGTCGTCCGCTGCCAGGGCGCCATCGCCGTTGCTATCGAGGCCGCGGCTGAAGATGATCCAGTCGCCGTCCGGCGACCAGGCCGGGTCGCGGGCGAAGGCTTCGGTCAGGATCACGGGGGCGCGGCCATCGGCTGCACCCAGGACGAGGCGGCCAAAGGCATCGGCGCCCTTTTGGCGCAGGATGAAGGCGATGCGGTCGTCCACCGGCGACCAGGCCGGCTGATTCTCGTGCGCCTCGGCGATGTAGAGGGCCTGGGGCTGGCCGGGCGGCAGGGACACGGTCAGGCGGTAGATGTCCATATCGCCGTTGTGCTCGGAGCCGTAGACCAGGGCCGAGCCATCGGGCGACCACGACGGCCACTCGTCGCGACCGACGTTGTAGGTCTGCTGGGCGGTGGTGCCGGGGGCGCCGACGAAGATCTCGGCGTTGGCGACGCCCTGCGTTGTCGCTGTGGACACAAAGGCCAGTTCGATTGTCACCGCTTGCTGCTTGTCGGCGGGTCGAGCGGTTTTGCCGCCCGGCCCCGCTGCCAGCCGTTTGCGCCCGGTTGGCTCCCAGGAGGCGTACTCATCCCAGGCGCCGGTGCTGATGTAGGCATGCTGGTTGCTCCCGTCGGCGTTCATCACCCAGATGTCGTAAGCGCCTGTCGCCTGCGACCGATTGCTGGTGAAGGCAATCCGGCTGCCATCGGGCGACCAGCGGGGGATGTGGTCGTCGAAGGTGTTGTTGGTCAGGCGGATGGTCTGGCCGCTGGCGAAGTCATAGCGGTAAATCTCGTTGCCGGTGTCGCCGCCGCCGGTGTTGCGGGTGAAGACCAGGCTGCCGCTGAAGACAGGCGGGACAGCGGTGGGGGCAGGGGTAGGCGTCGCGATCGGGGCCAGGGCAGTCTCGAAGCCGCCGCTGCGGGTGATGAATTCGTCGATCACGCCGTCGGCGCTGGCCGCGCCCTCCTCGTTGCCCGACCCAACGAAGAACGTCCCCTCGCTTTTCAGCAACCCCATATCCCAGCCGCCCGGCGAACCGCCCTGGTCGACGCGTTCGCCATCGACATAGAGGGCGAGGGCGTCGTTCGGCTGCGAGGCATCCCAGGCGGCCCGGATGTGTAGCCATTGCCCGGCCTTCCACAGCGGCCGGCGCCAGGTGGCGGCGGTCTTGTAGCGCACGAAGTCGTTGTCGACCAGCCCCAACTCCAGGTCGTCGCCTTCTTCCAGATACATCTGCGGCTCGCCATAGATGGGGCCGACGACGAACAGATAGTGGGAGATGTCATCGGCAGCGGCGTCGTAGTTGGGTCGATACCAGAACTCGACCTCGCCCTGTTGGGCGTCGAAGTTGCCGGCGACGGGGAAGGCCAGCCATTTGCCCTGTCCATCCGCATGGGCCGGGAAGATGGCGCCGTTCCCGACTTCGGCGGGCGTGAAATCGGCGGCGGTCAGGTTCGTGCGCCCCGGCGAGCCGAGGGCAGGCGAGAGGATGGCGTCGAGATCGTCGAGTGTGCTGTGGAGGAGGGTGTTTTCGGCGTAGGTGGTGGGCGGGGTAACGGCGGCGGTGGCGGCCGGGGTGGCTTCGGCGGTGACGGTGGGCTGGGTGATGACCGCGGTGGGGGCGAGGGTGGGCGAGGCTGAGGCCAGTTCGCCGCCATCCCCACGCCCGCGCAGCAGATAGAGCAACACGAGCAGGGCGACGATGACCAACGCACCCGCGCCGGCCAGGGCCAGGAGGCGGTTGGGGCTGGCTCCGGCGGCTGGCTGGCGCTCCGGCTGGCGCTCCGGCTGGCGCTCCGGCTGTCGCTCCGGCTGTCGCTCCGGCTGGCGCTCTGGCTGGCGCTCTGGCTGTCGCTCCGGCTTCGGCGCTGGCGCAGGGGTGGGCGGGGCGGCGGGCTGGGGCGGCGGGGGAGTTGGCTGGGGCGACGGCCGGCGCGGCGGCAGTGGGACGACGGCCGGGGGTGGCTCTTGCGGCGGTGGGGCCGCGGGCAGGGGAGCGGGTGCGGGCAGGGGGCGGGCCGCAGCCTGCAAGTCTTCGACGAAGGCCGTGGCCGAGGGGTAGCGGTCGGCGGGCGCTTTGGCGATGGCCCGCAGGATGGCCGTCGAAACCGCGGCAGGCAGGTCGGCGCGCACCTCGGCCGGGGCGGGCGGCTGTTTGTTCAGGTGGCCGTTGATGACCTGAACCGTGCTGCCGCTGAACGGAACCTGGCCGGTGAGCATGTGATAGGCGACGATGCCCAGGGCGTAGAGGTCGCTGGCCGGGCCGACTTCCTGGCGGCGGTCGGAATCGATCTGTTCGGGGGACATGTATTCGACCGTGCCCAAGACGGCGCCGCTGCGCGTGAGCGAGGTGCTGTGCGAGAGGGCTTTGACCAGGCCGAAATCGGTGAGCACCGGCCAGGGGCGGTTCTGGCGCGGGGGCTTGAGCAGGACATTGGCCGGTTTGATGTCGCGGTGCACCAGGCCCTGGCTGTGGGCATAATCCAGGGCGTCGGCAAGCCCGGCCAGGATGTCCACCGTCTCGTTCAGCCCCAACGGCCCGGATTTCTCCAACTGGCCCAGCAAGGCCCCGCCGGCCACGTACTCCATGGCCAGGAAGAGCTGGCCATCCAGGTCGCCCACCTCGAAGATGGTGATGATGTTGGGATGGCTGAGATTGGCGGCAGTTTGCGCTTCTTCCAGAAAGCGTTGCGCCATCTCCGGCTCGGTGGCGTAGTAGGGGTGCAGCAGTTTAAGCGCCACCTCGCGCTTGAGGGTGGTATCGCGCGCCAGGAAGACGGTGGCGAAGCCGCCACGCCCGACCTGTCGCACGATTTCGTATTTGCCAAAGGAGGAATTTGGGTCAGCCATAGCGCGCCTCGGTGCCACAAGCTTAGCAGCGTTGACTATCTTACGTCAAACAGCCCCTCGCTGCCCTGCTGCCGTTCTATTGGCCGGCGGCAGTCATCTCGTCCAGTTCGCTCTCGGTCGTGTGGATGTCCTGCTCCAATTGCCGGATTTCGTTGACCAGCCAGAGCGGGGCGGCCAGACCATAGCTGCTGCGCACGCCCTCGCGTTCGGCTAGATTGAGTTTGAGTCTTTCGAGTGTTTCCTCTTTGATCTGGCGGCGCGTGCGGCGGAAGGCGTCGCGGTCGATGACGGCGAAAGATTGATTGAGTTGTTGGGCCAGGTCGGCTGAAGATTGCCGCTGAGCTTCGGTGGAGGCGACATCGACGAAGATCCTGCGGCTGACCACCTTTTCGGGCGTCTCCCGGTCTTCTTCCCGCGGCCCCAAGAGGAAGCGAACTTCGAGCGTGAGCGGGACTTTGCCGGCGCTGGCAGGTTGCAGGCCCAGGGGCAGGTCGCGGCTGCGGCCCGGGGCCAGGTTGCCGATGGCCGTTGTGCGCATGTCATCACCCACGAACGGGCCGCTGGATTTGGCGCTCAAGGCCGTGGCCACGCCATCACCCTCGTTTCGCACCAGCAGATGGAGGATGTTGTATTGGTCCTTGACGAACCCGGTTTCGGGCGTGACTTCGACCAGCACGAAGGGATATTTGCGCAGCCGGCAGACCTCGCGCCAGGCGGCGGCGCTTTCGCTCTCCATCCCGGCTTCTTTGTAGGCAAGCTGCGCCTGTTGCCAGGCCTCGGCCGCGTCACTCAACTCGGCCAGCCGGTGCAGGGCCAATGCCTTCGCCACCAGGTCGCCTTCGGCGTCGTAGAGCTCGGCGGCCGACTGGAGGGCGGCGTTGGTGTTGATCTTCTCGAACAGACCGGCAGCTTGCCGTCGTTGGCCGGCGGCCGCCCACAGCTGGGCGGCGGCGAAGGCGTCGTTGTGCTGCTCCAGCAGCCGGGCGGCGTCGGCGAGTTTGCCGCCATCGGCCAGCAACGAGGCCGCCATCCGCCAGGCGCCGGCATCCAGAGCCTGCTGGAGGGTGGGCTGGGCGCGCGGCGGGCGCAGCAGGCGCAAGGCGTCGTCGGCGTCGAATACAGCCAGGCCGGCGGGGGTGGGCAGCGGCTCGATTTCGATCCGGTGCTCGCCCTGCCAGCGCCAGTGCTCGGCCCCGGTGGTGGGGTCTAGCCCGCGCACGGTGTGGTCGTGCCCGGCGACGATGAGCGCAGCCTGGGCAAGGAGTGGCCGGGCCGTGACTTTGCGTTCGCTGGGCATGGTCCAGACCGGCGTCCCGCTGGCGATGGCGACTGCCTGCACCCCTCCCGGCCCGCCGATGAACAGCCGTTCGCCATCGCTGGCCAGAGCCGGGGCGCCGCGGCCTGCCGGCGGCCGGGTCCAGAGGACGGCGCCGTTGGCGGCATCCAGCGCGGCGATGGCGCCGTCGGTGAAGGAGGCAAAGGCCATGTGGCCGCAGACGAACGGCGTGGCGGCCCAGGCGTCGGCGCTGTGTTCGTGGCGCCAGACGATGCGCCCATCGCCGCTATCGACGGCCAGGAGCAGCGGCCCGCGCGTCGGCGTCAGCAGTGTGGGGCCGTGGATTTCGGGCGGCAGGATGTGGCGGGCGCCTTCCAGCGGCCAGCCGCGACGGGCTGTGCCCGTGGCGGCTGCCACCGCCCAGAGGCTATTGCCATCGCCCACCACCCAGAGGCTGCCGTCATCGGCCAGGACGGGCGCACCCACAGCCCGCATCCCCGGTTGCCAGCGCCATCGCTCGCGCCCACTGCTCAGTTCCACGGCGCAAAGGCTGGCGTTGCTTTGCAGGGGGTCGGTGGTCTGGGTGGCGAAGATGACCAGGTCGTGGTGGAGCACGAGGGGCGGGTTGACGAGGCCATCCGGGAGGGCCAGCCGCCAGACTGCGCGCATGGTCGTGGCATCGACGGCCACGATGGCGCCGCCATAGGCCCCGTCCACCTTCTCGCGCACGATCAGCGAGGCCACGATCAGGTTGCCGGCCACGACCGCACCCGGCTGCGCTTCGCCATCCAGCCGCAAGCTGGCCACCAGTTCGACGCCTTCGCCGGCGCTTTGGGCGCGATGAGCGCCACAGGTGGGGCAGACGCTGGCGTTGGCCAGGTAGGTGGAGCAAACAGGGCAGAAATCGTCCATACCGGCGCTCTCGGATCAGGACCTTGCTTCGACCGGCCGCAAGGTCGCTGCATTGTAAGGTCAAGACCGGAACAGCACAAACGCATCCGGTCTTGGCCTTGTCTCTGGCGGCTACGGCCCGGTCGGAGATGACAGCAGATTGATCAGCAGGGCTTTCAGTTCGTCGTACTCATAGGCTACCGGAAACTGGGGGAATTCGGCCATCATGTTGGGCGGTGGGCGGAAGAGGATGCCGTGGTCGGCGGCGGCGAGCATGGTGGCGTCGTTGTACGAGTCGCCGGCGGCGATGACGCGGTAGTTGATCTGTTTGAATGCCTGCACAGCCGCGCGCTTGCCGTCGCGGAGGCGCAGGTGATAATCGACGATCAGGCCGCGGCTGTCGATTTCCAGGCTGTTGCAGAAGAGGGTGGGCCGGCCGAGTTTGGCCATGAGCGGGGCGGCGAACTCGGCGAAGGTGTCGGAGAGGAGGATGACGGGGGTCTGCGCCCGCATCCAGCCCAGGAAGTCGCAGGCGCCGGGCAGCGGCTCCAGCTCGGCGATGACTTCCTGGATGTGGCGCAGGCTGAGGCCGTGCTGTGCGAGGATGGCCAGCCGCGCCCGCATCAACTTGTCATAATCGGGTTCGTCGCGGGTGGTGCGGCGCAGGGCGGGGATGCCGGTGGTCTCGGCTACGGCAATCCAGATTTCGGGCGTGAACACGCCCTCGAGGTCGAAGACGGTGAGGGGGGGCAGCATGGGGCAGGTGGTGGGGGGGCAGGTGGCAGGGGGCAGAGCTTGTCCTGAGTGAAACGAAGGATCGCAAGTCGCAAGTGGCAAGTGGTAAGTCGCAAGTGGCGGATGGCAGGTGGCAGGTGGCGGATGGCGGGTGGTGGGTGGTGGGTGGCGGATGGGCAAGAGGGCGCGTCTTGCAGATGCATGGTAAGACGGCGTGAAGGGATTGTATCAGAGGAAGGTGATTGTGAGTGATATGGATGGGCTTGCGCGGAGGCAAGCTCCTCGGCCCTTGCCCCTTCCTGCTACAATTGCCTTGTTTGCCAGAAAGCAACAATCAACAATCAACAATCAACAATCAACGGCTTAATCTGCGACCTGCCACTTGCGACCTGCCCCCCCATGCCCCCCATCGATACCAAAGCCTATCGCCAGGCCATCGGCCTGTTTGCCACCGGCGTGACCGTGTTGCTGGCCGAGCGCGAGGGCGCTGTGCACGGCATGACCGCCAACGCTGTCACTTCGCTCTCGCTCGACCCCACCCTGGTCATCGTCTGCCCCTCCAAGCGCGCCAACCTGGCCGATTTCCTGACCCCTGGCAGCCATTTCACCATCAACATCCTCAGCGAGCAGCAAGAATCGCTCTCGAACTTCTTCGCCAACTGGCGGCACGAAGGCCCGCCGCCCGCTTACGAGTTCATCCCCTGGCCGGCAGCCGAGAAGGCGCCGCGGCTGGATGGCTGTCTGGCGGCGCTGGCCTGCCAGGTGCAGCAGGTGCACGACGGCGGCGATCACTGGATCGTGGTCGGGCAGGTGCTTGATCTATATCGCGGCGAGGGGCCGCATCGCCCGCTGCTGTTCTTCGGCGGTGACTATCACCAGCTGCGGCGGCAGGAGCCGGATCATCTGCAGCCGTCGGCGGATGCGTATCGGTGAGTCGAGCAAGGCCAGCTACCATGAAAATCCTACATGAGATGTAGGATTTTCATGGTAGAACAAGCTATCTCAGCCCCAACACCTTCCGCGCAATCACCAGCCGGTTGATCTCGCTCGTGCCTTCGCCGATCAGCATCAGCCGGTTGTCGCGGTAGATGCGCTCGACCGGGAACTCGGCGCTGTAGCCATAGCCGCCGTGGATCTGGATGGCCTCGAAACAGACTTTCTCGGCCATCTCGGTGGCAAAGAGCTTGGCCTGCGCTGCCGCCAGGGTGATCGGCTGGCCCTGGGCGCGCAACCAGGCGGCGTGGTAGACCATGAGCCGGGCGGCCTGGATCTGCGTGGCCATGTCGGCGATCTTGAACTGGATGGCCTGGTGCTCGGCGATGGGGACGCCGAAGGTCTGGCGCTGGCCGGCATACTTGATTGCTTCCTCGTAGGCGGCCTGCGCCAGCCCGACACTGAGGGCGCCGATGCCGATGCGCCCGCCATCGAGCACGGCCAGCGTTTGTTGCAGACCCCGGCCTTCCTCTCCCACCAGATGGTCGAGGGGGACGCGCACGGCGTCGAAGCTGACCGCGTGCGTTTTGCAGCCGTGCAGCCCCATCTTGCGCTCGGCCGGGGCAATGGTGATGCCGGGCGCGCCGGCGGGGACGAGGATGTGGCTGAGGGCGTGGGAGCCGGCCGGGCCGGTGCGCACCAGCAGGATCATGACCCCCGCCACCGAGGCGTTGGTCATCCACATCTTGCCGCCGTCGATGACCCACTCGCCGCCCTCCTTCCGGGCGCTCGTGCGCACCCCGCCCCTCAGGTCGGATCCCGCGCCCGGTTCGGTCAGGCCGAGCGCACCCAGGATTTCGCCACGGGCCAGCGGCTTCAAATAGTTCTCTTTGAGGGCGTCGCTGCCGAAGAGGGCAAGCGGCGCGCAGGCCAGGCCCAAATGCGCGGCCACGGTCAGGGCGGTGGAGCCACAGCCCCGGCCCAACTCCTCGATCAAGATGGCGGCGGAGAGATGGTCGGCGCCGGCCCCGCCCCACTGTTCGGGGATGTTCAGCCCCAGCAGCCCCAATGGCCCCATTTTTTTGATGCTCGGCCAGGGGAATTCGTGGGTGTGGTCGGTGTGGGCGGCGAGTGGTTTGACTTCGCTTTCGACGAAATCGCGGATCATTTGCTGCAAAAGCAGTTGTTCTCTGCCCAATTGGAAGTCCATATGCGGTTTTCTCACTTGTGAAAGTGCTCGCCCCGCCGTCGAACGATGTTCGTTCAGGAGCGGAGGGATTTGTGGGTGGGGTGGTTGGCCGGAGACATCAAAAATGTCCGGGGCCAGGGGTTGTGTTCAACGTTGGTCGATCAGCGCCCGCAACCGCGCGACTTCGGCTTCGGCGGCGGCGGCGCGAGCGGCTTCCTGTCCGGCGCGAGTAGCTTCCTGCTGGGCCCGTGCCGCTTCCTGCTCGGCCCGTGCCGCTTCTTGCTCGGCCCGAGCCGCTTCCTGCTCAGCTCGTTCCGCTTCGCTCCGCGCCCTACTCACGGCCTCATCGAGCATGGGAATACGCTCGCCGGTGGCCGGGTCGCCCACGCGCAGCATATAGCGTTCGGGCCAGAAGGCCAGGCCGAGTTCCCGACTGTGCAGGGTGCCATCGGCTTCGGGCATGATCGGCTCGTGCGCGGCCTCCCCCAGTCGATAGCCAATGAGCTGCTCGTCAAGATAGTCGCCTTCGGGATCGAACAAGAAATACTCGGTCACACCCAGGCGCGCGTAAATACCCGTCTTTGCTATTGTATCTTCGCGCATCGTCGAACGCGAAGTCACCTCGAAGATCGTGCATGGCGCAACCTTTTCCTCCCAAAGCTTGTAGATGCGCCGCTCCTGATTGGGCACCCCTTTGATGACCATGACATCTGGAGCCGTGTTGGCGCTTGGTTTGCCTTCCTGATAGTACAGGAACATATCGGCGGCGACATAGACATCGCTGCGGTTGGCAAAATAGAACTTGAGCGCGCCAAAAAGCCCAAGCGTGGCCAGGACATGAAGACCGGTTTCGCCCATTGGCTCACCATCCGATTCGGGGTATTCGACCTTGGGTCGTCGGGGAATGGAGAACTCGATTGGTTTGAACTGCGTCGGGGGCGCAGGAAGCGTTGCTACTGGCATGAGGTCTCCTTTGGGAGTCTCCAGGTGCACCTGCCGGGTGAAGTCATTGGCGCTCAGTTTAGCATGAATCGAGGGCGAAAGGCAATCATCCGGCCAACCGACCGCGCCCCAACGCCCGGATCTGCTCCACCACCTCCGGGTTCACCAGGGCGCTGAGGTCGCCGGCGGGCTGGTCGAGATAGGCCGCGCGTAGCACTCGCCGCATGATCTTGGCGTTGCGCGTCTTCGGCAGGTCGGGGACGATCAGCACCGCCTCAGGCTTGAGCGCCCTGCCCATCTCAGCCGCCACCAACGCCCTCAATTCCTCCCGTAGGGGCGTGGTCTCCACGCCCCCCGTCTCCACACCCCCCGTCTCCACGCCCTCACGTTGCCCGGATTGGTCTTGGTCAGTGCGGCCCCTCAATCCCTCCCGTAGGGGCGTGGTCTCCACGCCCCCCATCTCCACGCCCCCCATCTCCACCCCCGGCCGCAGGACCACAAAACAGACCAAAGCCGAGCCTTTGACCGGGTGAGGGACGCCGATGGCGCCCGCTTCCAGCACCGCCGGGTGGTGGACGAGGATGCTCTCCACCTCCGCCGGGCCGAGACGCTTGCCGGCGATCTTGATCGTATCGTCCGAGCGGCCGAGGATGTACCACTGGCCGTCGGCGTCGATGGCGGCGAAATCGCCGTGCACCCACAGGTCGGGGAAGCGACTCCAATAGGTTTCGAGATAGCGGTCGGGGTCTTTCCAGAAGCCGCGGGTCATGCCGATCCACGGCTGGCGCACCACCAACTCGCCCACCTGCCCGCGCACCGGCCTCCCGTCCTCATCCACCACATCGGCGTCCATGCCCACCACCGGGCCAGAGAAGGCGGCCGGTTTCAGCGGCGTCAGCATGTTGCCCATGACGATGCCGCCCGCAATCTCGGTGCCGCCGCTGTAGTTGATGATCGGGCGCGCGCCTCGCCCCACCGTCCTAAACAGCCACAACCAGGGGTCGGGGTTCCACGGCTCGCCGGTCGAGGCGAACGCGCGCACTCTTGAGAGGTCATGGCCCAACACAGGCTCGTCGCCGTGCGCCATGAGCGAGCGAATCAGGGTGGGCGAGACGCCCAGGAGGGTGACGCCGTGCTCCTCGGTCAGCTGCCACAGCCGGTCGAGGCCGGGAAAATCGGGCGCGCCATCGTAGAACAGCATCGCCCCGCCCAGGATCAGCGTCCCGAACACCTCCCACGGCCCCATCATCCAGCCCATGTCGGTCATCCAATACAGCGTGTCCGTGCGGCGCAGGTCGAGGCCCATGGCCATATCCTGCGCCGCCTTGAGCGGGAAACCGCAGTGCGTATGCACCGCCCCTTTGGGTCGCCCGGTGGTGCCAGAGGTGTAGATGATCATCACCACATCTTCGGCGCTCGTGCGTTCGGTCGGCGCCTCGGCCGACTGCGGGGCGATCAACTCGTCCCACCAGTGGTCCCGCCCCGGCGTCCAGGGAACCTCGATCCCGGTACGGCGCTGGACGATGAGGTGGGCGACCGACGGCGTCTGCGCCACGGCTTCGTCGGCGATGGTCTTCATGTCCACCGCCCGCCCGCGGCGAAAGGCCCCATCGCTGGTGAACAGCGCCTTCGCTTCGGCGTCGGCCAGCCGCGTGGCGATGGCCCCGGCGCCGTAGCCAGAGAACAGCGGCAGGATGATGCCGCCGATCTTGGCGATGGCGAGCAGGGCGATGGCGATCTCCGGCGTCATCGGCATGAACAGGCCGATGGCGTCGCCCTTGCCCAGCCCCAGCCCGCGCAAGGCGTTGGCTGTGCGATTCACTTCTCGATAGAGCTCGCCGTAGGTGAGGAGGCGGACGGCGCCCTCCTCGCCCTCCCAGCGCAGCGCCACCCGCGCCTCTTGCGGCGTCCCCATCCATTTGTCCAGACAATTGTGGACGATGTTCATCCGCCCGCCCACGCACCACTGCGCCCAGGCTTTGCCCCGGCTCAGGTCGACGACCTGCGTGTACGGTTCGTAGAACTGGATGTCCAGATAGGCGAGCACGGCCTCCCAGAACCAGGCGATATCCTGCACCGAGCGTTGGTGCAACTCGGCCAGCGTCGCGAACCCGTGCGCCTGCATGAAACGCTGGAGATGGCTGTCGTCGATGTAATCCGGCGTTGGCTGCCAGACGAATTCACCGCCGAAATCGAAGTCGGACATGATTCGCTATAGGATGCGCGCGCCGAGCAGCGACGACGCCAGCTCCACCGCCAGCTCGGCCGTCTGGTTGCCGTCGTCGAGGATGGGGTTGATTTCGACGATATCGAGCGAAGTGACTTTGCGCGATTCGGCCAGCATCTCCATCAGCAGGTGCGCTTCGCGATAGGTCAGGCCGCCGGGGACGGGCGTGCCCACGCCGGGGGCAAAGCGGGGGTCGAGGCTGTCCATATCCAGGCTGACATGGACGCGCGGCAGCCCGGCCAGGTGGATGATCGCCTCGCGGGCGATGGCGGCCAGCCCGCGCTCGTCGATGTCGCGCATGGTGTAGGCTCTCATGCCGATGCCGCGCAGATAGGCGCGCTCGCCGGCATCGACATTGCGCAGCCCGATCAGCACGACATGGTGGGGGTCGATCTTGGGGCCGGGGCGACCCAGGTTGACCAGTTCGGGCAGCCCCATCCCCACCAAATGCGCCAGCGGCATCCCGTGCAGGTTGCCGGAGGGCGAGGTATCGGGGGTGTTGAAGTCGGCGTGGGCGTCGATCCAGATCACGCCGGTTTCGGCGAAGGCGCTGACCCCGGCCACCGTGCCCATCGCCATCGAATGGTCGCCGCCCAGGAAGATGGGGAATTCGTTTTCCTGAACACAGCAAAGCGCCGTCTGGTAGATGCTCTGGCAGGCTTGCAGCACGGCTTGCAGGTGGCGGACATTGCCGCCGGCGGCCTCGTGCAGCAGGTCGGCGGCGGTCGTCTCTTCGGGCGCGGCCACGTCGATGTTGCCGCCATCGTGGACGGTGTAGCCCAGTCGCTCCAGGCGGCCATTCAGCCCGGCGTATCGCACGGCGCTCGGCCCCATGTCCACCCCGCGGCGCTGCTGGCCCAGATCCATGGGGGCGCCGAAGATGCGGATGGTGGTAGCGGGCATCAGACCAACCCCAGGATTTGTGGCTCACCCCACACGGCCCAGTTCCAGCGCGAGTTGCCCAGGGGGTCGGTGATGAGTTGGAGGATGGCTTCTTGCCCGGCCAGCGAGGGCAGGTCGAGGACGAAGCTCTCCCACCCGACCTCGGCCTTGAGCTGGCTCCAGAACGGGCGGCCGTTCAGCCGCAGCCGAAAGGCCACCTGGTTGTCTTCCGCGAGCAGGGCGCCATCGCGCACGCCCACAGCAAAGCGGAGTTTGAGCAGATCGACATCGGCGGGCGCCCGGAACTGGTATTCCAGCACCGACAGCCCGACCGCAGGCGGGTGCTGCCAGATGGCCTGGCGGATGACGCCGCCGCACGAGGCCGGCCCCAGCTTGATCTCCATCCCGGCCGGGTCGATGGTGGCCGCCTGCCGGGCCTCGTGGAAATGCTCGATCAGGTCGAAGACCCAACTGACCTGTAGGCTGTCATCGTCCTCCCAGGCATGGGGCGAGCGCCACTGTTCTTCTTGCCACTTCAAGAAGCTGACATACTGCGAGAGCAACATCAGGCTTTCTTCCGAAAGGTCGGCGATGCGGCGGCTGATGGCGTCGATTTCGTCTTGGCGGCGGGGCATGGTGGGGAGGGTGGGGTTCAGGGAAAGGCCGGTCGGGTGCATTCTAGCGGATGGGACAGGTGGAGGCAAGGGCCAGCGAGCCAGGCGGCGTCATCCCTGCAACAGGAGCGATTCGCCCAGGCTTCCGGCCTGATGCCGGGCGAGGGCCTCGTCCCAGGTGAGGGCGGCGGGGCCAACGCCGAGGGCGTCGAGCAGGGCAAAGTGAAAGTCGAGCGGGTGCTGCGTCTCTGGTCGGGGGAGGATGGCGCTGACATCGGCCAGCGGACTGAAAAGCCCGGCCGTGCTCGGCTCGAAGGCCAGCATCTCCTCCGAGAGCGCCAGTTGGTCGAGGTGGTTGGCGCTGTGGAAATAGTGGACGTCCATGCCCTCGCCGGCGTAGATGCGGTAGCCGATGACCCAGTCGTCGATTTCGTGGGCGATCTCGCTCGCCAGCCGGTTGAAGCCAACCCGTTTCGCCAACTCAGGCTCGATGAAGGCCGTGATCCAGGCCCCGGCAGGGGCAAGAACGATGCTCGGACGCCCCTTTTCGGCTGAAACCAGATAGGTGCGGCGCAGGATGGGCGCCAGTCGCTCGGCGTCGACGCCGTGCAGATGGAGATTGAAGTAGTTCTGGTAGGGGGTCTGCGGTTGGCCCCAGGCCGGGCCGCGGGGATGGGCCGGGCCGGCCGGAACCGGCGAGGGCGTTTTGTCTCGCCCGAACAGCTTTTTGAACACAGGCGGTCTCCTCAGGGTGTGTGACGCCGCCCATTATTCACCAGCCCGCCCCGCCCAACCAAATGCGGGGCCACCGACCGCAGCGCCGATGGCCCCAAAGCCTTGATAGCCGGTTCGGTTCTTCTCCCTTGACCTCACCGGGCTGTGTTCATCCCCCCGGTTCCGCTTATGAGCGCAAGGGCGCGTTGATTTCGATCAGGTTGCCGTCGGGGTCGCGGAAATGGGCGGTGCGGATGATCCAGTCGGGGCGATCCTGCGGCGCCGTGACGGGCTGCGCCCCGCGCCCGATCAGTTCCTGGTAGGCGGCATCGACATCCTCGACGGTGAAAGTCAGGGCGACGCGCTCGCCGCCATCCGCCTGGCCAGAGCTGCCCACGGTCATCGCCATGTAGTCGCGGCGGAACAGGGCCAACGTGACGGCGCCGGTGTCGAACTCGGCGTAGACATCATCGCTGGTGCGCATGTGCACGGGCAGACCCAGCACCGCGCTGTAGAAGTGAAAGCTGGCGGCGAAATCTTTGACAAGCAAACGGGTGTAATCGTAGGTGAGTTTCAAGATGCCTCCTTGCCATCATGTGCGTTTTGCAGCACGGCCAGATCGAGCTTTTTCATAGCGAGAACTGCCTGGGTAACGCGGGCCAATCTCTCAGGATCGTCATCCTGCATCATGGCCTCCATTGCCGTGGGCACGATCTGCCACGAGAGACCATATTTGTCTTTGAGCCAGCCGCACTGTTCGGCCTCTGGCACGGCCGAAAGCTTGTCCCAATAATAGTCGATTTCCTCCTGTGATTCACAATAGACCAGAAAGGAGATCGACTCATTGAACTTGAACAGGGGCCCGGCGCTGATGGCCATGAACGGCTGACCGGAGAGCGTAAACGAAACGATTTCGCTGTCGCCTGCGGGCGTATCCCGAAGCGTGGTCGCGTTCGTGATCCTCGAATCTGGGAACACGGAGCAGTAGAACTCCGCCGCTTCTCTGGCTTCCTTGTCGAACCAAAGGTGCGGAACAATCTTGGGGTTGAGAATCGACATCCTGTTTCTCCTTGGTAAGTGTTCACCTTAGAGGTGCGACGCACTTCGCGTAAATGACTCCGGTTTCAGCACCATGCAGGTCCTGAAGTCGCTCAAAGTGCGTCGCACCTGAACTGATACTCTCCTTATTCGATGGACGCGGTCGCCAACGACATGTCCTCGATATCGGCGACGGCAGCCTTGTTGCCGTGACCATTGGACGAGACCGCGGCCTTGCCCATGCCCGACTGCTGGCGCACAAGCATCTCGATGCGGCCGACCATGTCGGGATTGGCCTTGAGGAAATCCTTGGCATTTTCGCGGCCCTGCGCCAGTCGCTGGCCTTCGAAGCTGAAAAAGGCCCCGCGCTTGTCGATGATCCCCATCTCCGTGGCCAAATCGAGCAGGCTGCCGGTCTTGGAGATGCCCTCGTTGAACATGACATCGAACTCGGCCACCCGAAACGGCGGCGCCACCTTGTTCTTCTTCACCGTCACCCGCACCCGGTTGCCCACCGCCTCGTTGCCAGACTTCACCGAGTCCACGCGGCGGATGTCCAGCCGCACCGAGGCATAGAACTTGAGCGCCATGCCGCCGGTGGTGGTTTCGGGGTTGCCAAACATGACCCCGATCTTCTGGCGCAACTGGTTGGTGAAGATCATGACCGTGTTCGTCTGCTTGATGGCGCCAGCCAGCTTGCGCAGGGCCTGGCTCATCAGCCGCGCCTGCAAACCCATGTGGCTGTCGCCCATCTCGCCTTCGATCTCGGCCCGTGGCACCAGGGCCGCCACCGAATCGACGACGACGACATCCATGGCCCCAGAGCGGACGAGGGCCTCGGCGATCTCGAGGGCTTGTTCGCCGGTGTCGGGCTGGGAGACGAAGAGGTTGTTGACATCGACGCCGATCTTGGCGGCGTAGGAGGGGTCGAGGGCGTGTTCGACATCGACGAAGGCGCAGATGCCGCCCAGCTTCTGGGCTTCGGCGATGGTGTGGAGACAGAGGGTGGTCTTGCCAGAGGCTTCGGGGCCATAGATCTCGATCACGCGTCCGCGCGGCAACCCGCCCACGCCCAGGGCAAGGTCGAGCGCCAGGGCGCCGGAGGGGATGACGGCCACCTGCATGCTGGTGGCGTCGCCTAGTTTCATAATCGTGCCATCGCCGAAGCGCTTGTTCAGATTGGCGAGCGTGGTTTCCAAAGCCTGTGATTTGCCATTGCTGGGACTCATGTCGGTTCTCCTGGATGTGGGTAGCGGTTATTGGTTAGTGGTTATTGTTCACGGATGGTAGGAGGGAAGAATAGCACATTTGTTCTAGTTCTGTCAAATTCGCTGATCGGCGCGTGGGCGCGGCGCTTGGGGCAGGTCACACTGCCGTGCTATCATCCCACGACCTAACTTTCCGTATCGACAACTACTCATCCGCACACCTCGGTATCCTTTGAACACAAAGGCGCAAAGGCCACAAAGAAGAACACAAAGGTCGGAAAGCCTTCTCTTTGTGTTTCCTTTGTGTTCTTCGTGTCTTCGTGTTGGATACCTGATCTAGCGAATCCAGGAAGGCGTCCGTGGCAATCGTCAACGCCCATGACCCCATTCTTCTCATCAACGACGAAGGCAAACGCTATCTTCACTACGCCCAACCGGGCGGCTCGTGGTTCACCAATCAGGGGCGCGTCCTCTTCGACGAACTGATCGGCCAGCCCTTTGGACGCATGGTTGCAACCGACAAAGGGCAGCCGTTCCTGCTCCTGCGGCCCACCACCCCCGACCTGATCCGCTATCTCAAACGCACGACGCAGATCGTCTTCCCCAAAGACGCCGCCCAACTGGTGATGGAACTGGATCTGTGGGATGGGCGGCGGCTGATCGAGGCCGGCACCGGCAGCGGCGGTCTGACCCTGGCCTTCGCCCGGGCGGTGATGCCCCAGGGCCGGGTCTACAGCTACGAGGCCCGGGCCGAGCACCAGGCCGTGGCCCGGCAGAACATGGAACGACTGGGGCTGCTGCCTTACGTCGATCTGAAATTGCGCGACATCGGCGAGGGCTTCGACGAGCGCGAGGTCGACGCCGTCTTTTTGGATGTGCGCGACGCCGGGCAGTTCGTCCCCCAGGCCCAGGCGGCGCTGATGGAGGGCGGGCTGTTCGGCTCGCTCGTCCCCACCGCCAACCAGGTCAGCGAGCTGCTGGCGGCGCTGGAAGCCGGGGATTTCGTCGAACTTCGGGTCGAGGAGTTGCTCGTCCGCCCCTGGAAGCCTGTGCCCGACCGCTTGCGCCCCGCCGACCGCATGGTGGCCCACACCGGCTATCTCGTCTTCGCCCGCAAACTGAACGCCCGCTATCGGCTATGGGGCGCGGACAGCCGCCAAAAACGCCGCGCCGTCGAATTCGGCCAATGGCCCACCGATGACACCCGCGAAGTGAACTGAAATGACGTCCACTCCTCACGCCTCACGCCCCATGTTTCACGACTATCGCGGCAACATCCACATGCACACCACCTTCAGCGATGGCACGGGCCGGCCAGAAGACCTCATCGCCGCCGCGGGCCGAGCTGGGCTGAAGTTCATCATCGTCACCGACCACAATCTCCTGCTCGACCAGGGGCGCGAGGGCTGGCATGATGGCGTCCTGACCCTGTTCGATATCGAGGTCAATGACCCCGGCCTGAAACCGGAGCACAACCATTGCCTGACCCTGGGTGTGCGGGAGGATGTGACGCCCTTTGCGCCCAGTCCGCAGGGTCTGGTGGATGCCGTGCGCGAGCGGGGCGGGCTGACCTTTTTCGCCCACCCGATCGAGAAAGCCAGTCCCCTGGTCCCCGATACCTATCCCTGGACGGAGTGGGATCTCGAAGGCTTCACCGGCGTCGAGCTGTGGAATTTCATGTCCGAGTTCCGCCCGCACGCCAGCAACACCCTCAAGGCCATCCTCGTCGGCTACCTGCCCTGGTGGTTCTCCACTGGCCCCTATCCCGAAATGTTGGCCAAATGGGATGAACTGCTCCAGCGCCAGCCGACCGTCGCCATCGGCGGTTCCGACGCCCACGCCCTCATTTTCGACATCGGCCCCATTCGCCGCACCTTCCTGCCCTATGACTACTGTTTCCGGGCGGTGAACACGCACATCCTGGCGGCAGAACCATTCACACATGAGCTGGAACACGACCGTTCCCTCGTTTACGGAGCCTTGCGCGCAGGCCGCTGCTGGATCGGCTACGACATGGTTCATGCCAGCGAGGGCTTTCGTTTTGGGGGCGTGCAAGGCGGGGCGCGGGCGACGATGGGGGACAGCCTGCCTGCCGGCCAGCCGGTGCGCTTCGAGATCGAGACGCCGGCCGAGGCCGACATCCGTCTGATCCGGGCTGGGGCGGGCGTGGTGGCAAGGGGGCATGGCCGTAGCCTGCGCCACACGGCCTCGGAGCCAGGCGCGTATCGGGTGGAAGCCTGGAGACGCTGGCGGGGGAAGATGAGGGGGTGGGTGTTTTCGAATCCGATTTATGTGGTCTGAACGGGCGTCGGTTTGACGAATGTGGTCACATTGGCGATAATGTGGTCACATTTCTCAAGTGGAGGTCTTCCCCATGACAACCCAAGTCGGCGTTCGTGAACTGAAAACCCAGCTGAGCCGCTATCTGGACGAAGTCAAAGCAGGCGGCGTCGTCATCATCACCGAGCACGGCAAGCCCATCGGCCACATAGCCCCTCCCCCTCCCGCCCCATCCGTCCCCCCCACCCTGGCTGAGCGGATGCAGGCGCTGGAAGAGGCAGGATTTCTGACGCAGGGACGAGGGAAACTGGAGGCGCGGATGCCAGAAGAACGCCTGGATACATCGATCCTCGTATCGGATTTGCTGCTGGAGGATCGTACATGATCCTGTACCTGGACACCAGCGCCCATATCAAGCAGTATGTGAGGGAGAATGGTTCCGAACTTGTGGCCCAGTTGATCGGACAGGCTGAACAGGTAGGCTGCGCGCTCATCGGTCAGGCTGAGATGATGGCAACGGTAGGCAAACTCGTGCGGATGAAGTTGCTCAGCCGGGGGACGGCTTTGATCAAGATCGAGGAAATCCGCAGCGATTGGCTTGATGTCGTCCATCTTCAGATCACCGACTCACTTGTGGCCCATGCCGGCGACCTGGCCTGGCAGCACGGCTTGCGCGGCTACGATGCCGTCCATTTGGCGGCGGCGCTGGCCTGGCAGGATGGGCTGCGCCTGCCCGTCACCCTGACGACTTTCGACAAACAGCTTTGGGAAGCAGCCAAAGCAGAGGGCCTGCTGCCGCAGCCCGATGACCTGGCTCCGTACACACGTGCATCCTGATTGCTCGCCTGGTCAGGCCCTGCACATTCCAAATACACTATCCGCGTCCATCCGCGTACCCATCCCATCCCCCCGAACTCTCACCCAACCCCAACCCCGCCTTCATGCTCCTTTCAGATTGATGCTGTAGGATGACAGTTGCAACAGGGTTATGTACCCCAAGCGGTGGTTCCTCCTCAAGCTCCTTTCCTCCTCCTCAACCAAAACCCCGGCTGACCCGCCCGCCAGCCGGGGTTTTGGTTTTCTGGGGCCAAACAAGAACCGCCGCAGGGGAGAGTGCGGCGGTTCGAGAGAGAACGGCGAGGGTGTGTCGCCGAAATCCGTGCGGGTCAGAAATCGGTCGTCCCGAACAACAGTGCTTTCTTCACCTCGCCGATGGCCTTGGTGATGTTGATTTCGCGCGGGCAGGCTTCGACGCAGTTGAAAGCCGTCCGGCACGACCACACGCCAAAACGCTCGTTGAGCACATCCAGCCGCTCGGACGCGCCCTGGTCGCGGGTGTCGAAAATCCAGCGGTGGGCCTGGACGATGGCAGCCGGGCCGATGTATTGGCCGTTGGCCCAGAACGACGGGCAGGAGGTGGTGCAGGCGGCGCAGAGGATGCACTTGGTGGTGTCGTCGAAACGCTCGCGGTCTTCCTGGCTTTGCAGTCGTTCGCGCTGCGGTGGGTCGCCAGCGTTGATGAACCAGGGCTGGATCTCGCGGTATTTGGCGAAGAACGGCTCCATGTCCACCACCAGGTCCTTGATCACCGGCAGCCCGCGGATCGGCTCGACCGAGATCTTCGGCGCCACATGGCTGACCAGTGTCTTGCAGGCCAGGCGATTGCGGCCGTTGATCAGCATCGCGTCCGAGCCGCAGATGCCGTGGGCGCAGGAGCGGCGCAGGGTGAGGGTGCCATCCTGATACCACTTGATGTCGTGCAACACATCGAGCACCTGGGCGTTTGGCTCGGCTTCGACCTTGTATTCCTTCCAGTAGGGCTTCTTATCGACTTCCGGGTTGAACCGCTGGATGCGAACGGTGAGATTGACTGTTGTCATGAGTTCCATGCCTCCATATCATTCGGTGCGGTATTCGTACTCGTCTTTTTCACGAAAAACCTGATCGAAGAATCTTTCCCGATCAAGGCCGGCCTGCCACTGTCGATGCAAAGCAACCGAGTCTATTGTTTCAAGACGGACGCACATCTGGTTTTGATCGTTGAATGGACGCTTGAGCGTATACACGTCCAGACGGTCAACTTGTGTAGCAGTTGTCACGGTTCAGGTTCAATACACGCGTTTGACGGCCGGATATTTGGGCGTGCCATCGGCGTTTTGGACGATGCGCACAGGCTTGTAGTCCAGCGTCACGTTGCCTTCTTCGTCCAGCCAGGCCAGCGAATGCTTCATCCAGCCGGCGTCGTTGCGGTCGGGATAGTCATCGCGGGCGTGGGCGCCGCGGGATTCCAGCCGGGCCGCCGCCGCCGTCGCCGTCAGCAGGGCCAGATCGAGCATACAGCCCAGTTCCCAGGCTTCCAGCAGCTCGGTGTTGAAACGAACGCCCTTGTCCATGATCGAGACCCTGTCATAGCGGCGCCGCAACTCCTGAATCTGGCTGACGGCCGTATCCAGCAGCTCTTGGGTGCGGAAGACGCCGACATTCATCATCATCAGCTTCTGCATTTCCTTGCGGATGTCGGCGGCGTTCTCGCCCTGGGGCCGTTTGCGGAGGGCCTCCAGCTCGGATGCCAGCGGCTCCCAGGTCTCGGCCGGGAGCTGGGGCAGAGGATTCTGCTGGCAATACTCGGCCATGTCCTGGCCCGCCCATTTGCCAAACGTCACCAGGTCCACCAGCGAATTGGTGCCCAGGCGGTTGGCCCCGTGCACACTCACACAGGCCGCCTCGCCGGCGGCATAGAGGCCGGGCAGCACCGTGTCGTGGGCGTCGATCACAGCCCGGCCGCGGCCATCGGTGGGGATGCCGCCCATGGCATAGTGGGCGGTGGGCTGGATGGGCATGGGATCCTTGACCGGATCGACATTGAGATAGGTGCGGCAGAAATCGGCGATGTCGGGCAGCTTCTTCTCGACATCATGGGCGGTGAGGCGGCGCGGCGTGCCATCCGGGTTCTTGACGCCGTCCATCTCGAAGAATTTGTTCACCGTCTCCGGGCGGACATCGAGCAGCACCCAATCCTCGCCGTTCACGCCCCGGCCGCTGGCAATCTCCATGTAGATGGCGCGGGAGATGACATCGCGCGAGGCCAGGTCTTTGACGGTGGGTGCGTATTTCTCCATGAAACGCTCGCCCAGGCCGTTGATCAGCACCCCACCCTCGCCGCGCACACCCTCGGTGATGAGGATGCCCATGCCCTTGATGCCGGTGGGGTGGAACTGGAAGAACTCCATATCCTCCTGCGGGATGCCGCGGCGCAGACAGATGGCGTTGCCGTCGCCGGTGAGGGCGTGGGCATTGCTGGTGATCTTCCACAGCCGGCCAAAGCCGCCGGTGGCGAACAGCACCGCTTTGCCATGAAAAACGTGCAACTCGCCGGTGTCGATCTCGTAGGCCACCACGCCGCAGACCCTGCCATCGACGATCAGCAGATCCATGACCTGGTACTCGTCGTAGAAATTGACCTTGTTCTTCAGGCACTGCTGATACAGGGTTTGCAGGATCATGTGGCCGGTGCGGTCGGCGGCATGGCAGGCGCGCCGCACGGGTTTCTTGGTCTTGTTGTTGGTGTGGCCGCCAAAGGGCCGCTGCGAGATGCGGCCATCGGCGGTGCGGTCGAACGGCAGCCCCATGTGCTCCAGTTCGATGACTACGTCGATGGCCTCGCGGCACATGGCCTCGATTTCGGGCTGGTCGCCCAGCCAGTCGGAGCCTTTGACGGTGTCGAAGGCGTGCCATTCCCAATGGTCTTCTTCGATGTTGCCGAGGGCGGCGCCGATCCCGCCCTGGGCGGTGCCGGTGTGCGAGCGGGTGGGATAGAGCTTGGTGATGACGGCCGTATCGGCCCCGCGGCTGGCGTGGAGGGCGGCCATCAAGCCAGCCCCGCCGGCCCCGACGATGATCGCTTCGTGGCGATGGTATTGCATGCTGCGCTCCTTGGCGTTAGAAACTGAAGATGACGTAGGCGCCCATGAAGATCACGACCGCCGCGGCAATACCTACCAGAGATTTGATCGCCACATTCCAGCCGGGGCTGTGGATGTAATCGTCCATCACCCAACGCAGGCCGTTGAAGCCATGCAGCAGGGCAAAAACGAGCAGAGCCAGGTCGAACACCCGCCAGAATGGCCCCCAGGCGCCGGTCCATCGTTCCGAGACCACGGCATAGTCGATGTTCTCGACCCGGATGTAGACATGCATGAGCAGCAGGTGGAAAACGGCGATCAGCAGCAGCAACGCCCCGCTCACGCGCATGAAATACCAGGAAAAGGTCTCGAAGCCGCCGCCGCGCACGGGCCGCTGGCGGCCAAAGGTCTTGCTATCGATACGAGTTGCCATCTCTTCGTCTCCTGATCAACCAAATAGCGGCGCAAGGGTGAAGTACCCGGCGACGGCGGTCAGGCCCAGGCTGATGACCATCACCAGCCGCCACATCTGTCGCGAATAGACGGTGGTGCGGGGCCAGAAGTCGATGATGATGATGCGCAAGCCGTTGAAGGCGTGATAGGCGACGCCGAAGATGAGCGCCACTTCCATCAACCGCGCCACCGGATGGGTGTAGAGGGCGAGGAAATCGTTGAAGGCGTCCTCGCCGAAAGCCATCAGGAAGATATCGAAGATGTGCAGCACCAGAAACAAGAGGACGCCCAGCCCGGCGACGCGATGAAGGATGAAGGCGTAGTGTCCTTCGCGCCCCCGGTAGGTGATGCCTTTCCACAAGGCGGCAATGGCTTGGCCCATTGGGATGACTCCGTGGGGATGAGGATGAAGGCGGATGGTAGCTAGGCCCGCATTGTGCCGCATCCTCGACCATCCGTCAAGACCGGGTTGTGCCAAATCGCGCGAGCCTCATCCCTCCATCACCAGGGGCAGCCAGAGGCGGCGCGAGGGCGGGGTCGTGGCTGTGGGTGTGGGTGTGGGCAGGGGCTGGTGGGCGAAGTTGATCTCGTGGGTGTGGTTGGCGCTGACCTGGAGGGCGAATTGGTCGGTGGGCAGGGGGGCGCTCCAGCCGGCCGGGATTTCTTCGCTGAGGACATAGGGGCCGGGATCGAGGGCGGGGAAGTAGAAGACGCCGTCGTTGTCGGAAATGCCTGACTCGACCTGCCCGCCTGACCGCTGCAGGCGCAGAATGACGCCGGCGATGCCAGCTTCGCCGGCGTCGAAGGTGAGATCCCCATTCAGGTCGTGGAAGACGCGGCCGTTGATAGCGCCGGTGGCGGGGGTGGGTGTGGCGGTGGGCGTCGGCGAAGCGGTGGGCGAGGGCGTCGGCGTGGCGGTGGGGGTGACGCTGGGTGTTGGCGTGGGAGTGGCGGTGGGGGTGCGGCTGGGTGTGAGGCTGGGCGAAGGGGTGGGGGTGGGCGAGGATGGCGTGGCGGTGGGGGTGATGGTGGGGCTGGGGGTGGCGCTGGGCGTGGGGGTGGGGGTTTGGTAGCCGGGAGGGTAGTAGAGGATCTCCAGGGCCGGGCGGAAGCGGACGGTCTCGTATTCGCTGGCGGCCAGGGTCCAGCCGACGTTGGCGTCGCTGTGGGCCACGAGCAGCAGGCCGTAGTTGAGGTTGGGCGTGTCGAGCCATTCCTGCACCAGGGGGGTGATGTAGGCGCGGCCCCAACCGGCCACATCGAGCGGGGCGGAGAGGACGCTGGTGTCGTGGGGGAGAGAGGCGTGGTCAGAGGCGCCGGTGGCGCCGGCGGCGCTCCAGGGCAGGCCGGCCCGAGCCTGATACCATGTGGCCTGAGTCTCGACCCAGTTCTTGTAGGGGTCGAAGGTGTTGAAGTAGATGCGAGCCGAGTTGCTCTGAGCGATGCCCTTGACCACCAGGTGAGCCTCGACGATGTGGCTGCCGGCCGGGATGCGGCTGAGGTTGAAGCGGAGCAGGACGGTGTTGACCGAAGCGCTGCCGGGGGCGTCGTCGGGGCCGGAGGCGCGCAGTTGCAGGGTGGGGCTGGCGCCGTAGTTGGTGGCGTCGCCGATGCCAATCCAGGTGTCTTCGACGCC
The DNA here is from genome assembly GCA_019695115.1 of Caldilineales bacterium. Lineage (GTDB taxonomy): Bacteria > Chloroflexota > Anaerolineae > J102 > J102 > SSF26. The sequence goes on from JAIBAP010000020.1 coordinate 67,088, forward strand.
CTGGTAGCCGTCGACGCCCTCGCGCAGGAGCAGATAGGTGGGCTGGGGCGGGGGGAGGTTGGGGTCGCCGGTGGGGGTGGGTGTGGCTGTGGCGATGGGCAGGGGGGTGGGGGTGGGTTCCACACCGCTTTTGAAGACGCGCACCCGGTGGAAGAAATCGTCGGCGTCGTTGCTGGCCAGGAAGAAGTCGGAGCCGGGCCGGCTGCCGCCGCCGGGCTGGCGGTTGCCGAACCAGGCGTCGGCCAGGGTGAAGGTCTGGGTTAGCCAGTGGCCGCTGTTGGTTTTGCGCACGGTTCCGGCCAGTTGGGCGGGGGAAGCGACGGCGTCGTAGTACAAAGACCAGGTGTCTGTGCCCTCGTCCAGGTAGATGACCTCGACCGTGACCGTGCGGTCGCTGTTCTGGTAGAGCCAGGCGTCGTCGACGTCGAAGTAGAGGCTGGGGTTGCCGCCGGCGCGGTTGGTGCGGCGGGTGTAGCGGCCTTCGGCAAAGCTGCCCTTGTTCCAGGCGGCGGTGCTGCGGCCGCCGGGGACAGCGTCGTTCTGGTAAAGGCCGAAGGTGTAGTTGCCGTAGGCCGGGAAGAAGCCGAATTCCGTTTCGCGCAAGGCCACCCAGGTCGAATCGCTGTCCTGGAGTTCGAGGCCGGCGTATTTCTTGGCGAATTCGAGATAGGGGCGCCGGCCGGGGTCGGTCACCAGGTCGCGGTCGAGTACGAAGTAATCGGCATGGCCGTGCAGCCCGGCGTAGACGCACCACATGGTGATGCCAGCGCTAACTGCCCCGGTCTTGGGGTCCACACAGCGTTGGGTGGCGTAGCTTTCCCAGCCGGTGGGCACGTCTTTCCACCAGCTTTGGAAGGGGTCCCACTGCCCGGCCTTGTAGTAGGGCTTGGTTGGGTCGAAGACGAAGGCGTAGTCGGCGTCGGGGCCGAGGCCGTTGTGTTTGAGGCCGATGCCCAGGCTGGCGGCGTAGTCGGTGAGGGTTTTGCGCTGGGCGACGGATTCGCCCTGCGGTGTGTAGACGGGCGCAAACTGGTAGAGGAGGGGCGTCTGCTTGAAGGCATCGGCGAAGTCGCGCATGATCTGTTTCGAGGTCTCGACCCAGATTTGCGAGGTCAGGCCGGCCGCCAACAGGCACGACCAGTCCTGATGAAAGGCGTTGTCGGCGTCAGCGGGCTTGGCTTCGCCAAAGATGCCGGTCCCCAACTCGATCCAGGCGATGCGCGGGTCGCCATCGTAGCGGGCGGCGAAGGCATGGGCGTATTCGCTGTATTCGGCCAGATAGCGAGGGTTCCAGTAGCGGGGGATGGGCCAGAGCCGGGCATCACAGCGGACGACGGTGTTTTCATCCTCCCACATCAGCCAGCGCGGGGTCTTCATGCCGCCACAGCAGCGGCCGTCGTAGGGGGTGAAGCCGAGGGCAACGGGTTTGCCCAGGCTGGTCTGCTCGTCCAGCCATTCATCTACTTCCTGCCAGTCGTAGTAGTCATCGGCGATCTCGATGTCGGACCAGTAGAACTTCATGTGGCTGCCGGTGATGGGGTATTGGGCGGGGTCGATGTTGCGGGTGTCGAGGAAGACGTAGACGCCGGGATAGGGGCCTTTGGCGCGGGTGGAGGATGCGGGCTGGGGCGAGGCCCCAGGGGCGGCCTGGGACGAGGGGTCTTGCCAACTCCAACCGAGGAGGAGAAGGAGGGCGAAGCCAGTCGCCAGGACGAAGCCGAGGCGACGCGAGGGAGGAGAAGGGATCACGGGCGGGTGACGAGGGGCAAGGAGAGGGGGTGGAGGGTGGCCGTCTGCACGGTGATGTTCACCGAACCGGCGGCCGCGCTGATGCCATCGCTGACGGTGAAGCCCAGGCTGTCGGTCTGGGCGCCGGGGTCGGGCCGGTAGAGGAGATAGGCCGTCCAGCCGGGCGAGGCGGGGATGACCGGGCCGGGCTGGGTGATCTCGGGGCCGGGGCGGATGCCGTCGGGGCTGCTAAAGAGCCGTCCGTGGGCTGGGAGTGAGGTCAGGCGGAAGGCCAGGTAGTCCTGGTTGGGGTCGGCGCCGGCCAGGGGAATGGCCGTGCTGAGGCCCGACCAGGCGGTGACGGCCGTGTTCGGGGCCGTGGGTGGGGCGTCGGGCAGCATCTGGCCACGGAGGATGGATTCGAGGTGGAGGCGGACGCCGCGGTAGGCGGCGGGGTCGCCGTTGAGCGGCGAGAGCAGGTTGTACCATTCGTTGGGGTCGCCGGCGCGGAAGTAGAGTTCATCCTGGGGGGCGGCGGCGGGCTGGAGCAGGTTGTAGCGGATGTAGCTCCAGCCGCGGGTGCGGATGGCGGCGCGATCGACCTGGTTGGCGTTGTAGCGGCCCAGGGCGGTGGTTCCCGACCAGGGCCAGTAGGCGGCGGGGTCGCGCAAGAGGGGGGCCAGGCTGCGCCCGTCGCGGTGGAAGTCGGCCGGCATGGTCAGCCCGGCCAGTTCGACCAGGGTGGGGAAGATGTCGGTCGAGTTGACGACGGCGTTGGTGCTGGAGCCGGGCGTTGTCACGCCGGGCGCCTTGATGATCAGCGGCACGCGGGTCGAGATTTCCCACAGGGTGTGCTTTTGCAGGTGCTGTTTCTGGCCGAGATGAAAGCCGTGGTCGCTCCAGATGACGACGATGGTGTTATCGGCCAGGCCGCGTTGGTCGAGCACGGCCAGCAGGCGGCCCAGCTGTTCATCGGCGTAGGTGGCGCCCGCCAGCGAATGGGCAATGGCGCGCTTCCACTCGTCGGGGTGGTCGAAGATGTACCGCTGATCCCAGAAGTTGCCCTCTTGCCAGACCAGGGCCACACCTTCGGGCGGGATGTCGGCCAGGTCGTTGGCGATGACGGGCGGCGTTTGCACGGCGTCGATCGGGTAGCGGTCGAGCAGGCGCTGGGGGACGTACCAGGGCAGGTGGGGGAGGACGAAGCCGACGGCGACAAAGAAGGGCCGGTCGGCCGGGAGGTTGCTGAGGATGGAGACGCCGTTGTTGCCGGTGTCCGTATCAGGCAGGGTGGCCTCGGAGTAGTTCGGCGGGCCGGGGTTGGGGTTCTGGGCGGTTTCGATGGCGCCCCAGTCGGCGTCGATGGTGACTTTGCTGTAGTAGTCGTTCAGGCCGCTGAGGGGGGTGTTCTTGGGCCAGCCGATGCCGGGCCAGAAGTTCCACAATTCCAGCCGATCCCACGGCTCAGCTGCCAGTTGCTCGTTATTGTGGAAGGATTTGCCGGCGTTGGCCACGTAGTAGCCCTGGTCGCGAAAGTGCTGGAACAGGGTTTTGATCTGGCTGACGCCGGGGCCGAAGTGTTGGTAGCCAGGGCTGGCAGGGTTGGCCAGAAAGGTTCGCCAATCGACGTGTTCGGGGCTGAGGCTGGTGATGCCGGTGGTGGAGGGGCGCAGGCTCAGCAACATGCTCAGGCGCGAAGGGTTGCAGGAAACGGCGTTGGCCTCGGCGTTGGTGAAGCGCATGCCTTCGGCGGCCAGCCGGTCGAGGTTGGGGGTGATGGCCTGGCCGCCGTAGGCGCCGAAGGTGGGCAGGAGGTCGTCGAAGTAGACGAAGAGGATGTTGGGCCGGCTGGTTTCAGCTCCCGGCTGGGGGTCGGAGGGGGGCGCGGCGACGGCAGGGAGGGCGAAGGCCAGGCACAATAGCAGGGCAAGCAGGATCGGGCGGGTTTTCATAATGGCAATGATACGGGAAAGTGGGGTGGGTGCAGCAATGGACGCGCCAATTGAGACGCTGCCGGCGGGGTGTTGCGTATTGCATGAAACTCGATTCACGGCTAGCATCTCCGCTATGCACTTGCTCCGCAGCCCCAAATATCGGCGTCGCGCCGGCCTGATCATCGCCAATTCGTTCAATAGTCTGCTCGTCCCCGTCTTTGGCATCGTCGTCTCGCTGCTGGTGGTGCGGCTGACCTCGGTCGAGTTGTGGGGGATGTTCGTGGAGGTGATGATCTGGGCGCAGTTGGCGGCGATGGTGGTGGGGTGGGGCAACAAGGAATTCCTGCTGCGGGCTTTTAGCCGCCAACCGGCGCAGATGGCGGTTCGTTGGCAGAGCAGCCTGGTCACCAGGTCGGCGCTCTTACTGCCGGCGGGGCTGGGGCTGGCCTTGCTCGGTTGGCCAGGTGCACGTTGGCCGCTGGCCCTGGTTTGGCTGCTGGCGCTGGTCATCGCCCAATCACACGAAGCCCCGGTGGTGTATCGTCGCCGTTTCGTCCCGGCGGCGGCGGTCGAGTTGGCGGCGACGGCGCTGACGGTGGGGGGCGTTCTGACCTCAAGGGCCGGCCTCGGCGTCGATGTACTCGTCGCCATCTTCGTCCTGGCTGCGGTTGGGCGCGCCCTCGCCCTCTCGCTCTTGTTTCGCAACGATGTCTGGTCGGGTTTCAGCTTGCGCCCCGCCACGCTTGCCCGCCTTTGGCAGCCGGCCTATCTGCGCCTGTCCTTCTTCTTCTTCGCCCTGGGACTCACCGGCATGCTCCAATCCCGCGCCGACCTCTACAGCGTCAACTACTTCCTCTCTCCGTCCCAGGTGGGCGCCTACCAGATCTTCAGTAGCTTCCTCCTTACCATCCAGTCCTTGAGCGCCTTCGTCCTCACCCCCTTCCTCAAAGGCGTCTTTCGCCTGGGCTACGAGGCCATCGCGCGCGTGGCGGCCCGGCTTTTTGGCTTCGGGCTGATCATCATCGGCCCGGCCCTGCTGCTGATTTACATCATCCTCACTTTTCTCTATCATCTGCTCCTGCCGGCGTCCTTCTATGTCCTGGGCGCCTTCTCGGTCCTGCCCATCTTCTACTTCCTGCCCACCATCTACGCCCTCTACAAGGCCGAGCGACAGCATCTCGTCCTGGCCGTCAATCTCTGCGGACTGACCGCCAAGCTGGCCTTGAACATCTTGCTGCTGCCACGCCTCGGCTCGCTCGGCGCCATCCTCTCGGCGACGCTGGTTCATTGGGGCGTCCTCTGTATCTACCTTTTCCTGGGGCGCAAGCTCCGCGCCGCCGATGCAGCTCTCGTGTCCTGACTGCCGCCTGCCGCTCGACCCGGCCAGCCTCGCCTGCGCCAACGGTCATCGCTTCGGCCAGGACGAAAATGGCGTCCTCGTCCTCCTCGCCGCCACTTTCGCCCCCCGCCTGGCCGCCTTCGAGACCCGCTTGCGGGCGATCCGCGCCGCCGAGGGCCGCCGTCTGCTCGACCCCGGCCTCTACCCTCAGCTTCCCTTTGCCCCCGCCCTCCGCCACGACCACGAGTGGCGGTTGCGCAGCCATGATTGGCGGCTTGTCGCCCGGCATCTGGCCCGCCGCCAGGGGTTGCGCATCCTCGACATCGGCGCCTGGAACGGCTGGCTCAGCCACCGCCTGGCCGGGTTGGGCCACGACGCCGTCGCCATCGACTACTTCGCCGACCCCTACGACGGTCTGGGCGCCCGCCGCTGGTACGACTCAAGGTGGACGGCCATTCAGATGAACCTGAACGACCTCGCCATCCTGCCGGCCGGCTTCGACCTTGTCATCCTCAACCGTTGTCTGCAATTCCAGCCCGACCCGCCCGCCTTCCTCGCCGCCGCCGCCGCTCTCCTGGCCCCAGGCGGCCTGCTGCTGGCGACAGGCTTGCAGATCTTCGCCGACCCCGGCCCCAAAGCCCGCCAGGTGGCCGACCTGCTGGCCTCCTACCGCCGTCGCTACGATTTCGACCTCTTCCTGTGGCCCAGCAAAGGCTATCTCGACCAGGCCGACCGCGCCCAACTGCACGCGCTCGGCCTGGCGATCCGCCCCTACCGCGCCCTGTTCGCGGCCAACCTCAAGGCCCGGCTGCGGCCCACCCTCCCCTGGCATGGCTTCGGCGTCAGCCAGAGCACGGCCCTGGCCAGCCCAACCTGAGCCTGCACACGGAATGAGATCACACCGGCTGCTCACCCTCCTGCTGCCTTTGCCGCTGGCCCTGCCGCTGCTCCTCGCCTGGTTGGGGCGCTTCGACGGTCTCTACGGCCAGGACCCCTACGCCTATTTCGACTACGCCGTTGGCCCCTTGTTGGCGAACCTGCGCCACCTGCAGCTGCCGCCGCCCTTCTTCTGGCCGCCTGGCTACCCGCTGCTGCTGGCCCTGGCTTCGTTTTGCCTGGGTCCTGCGCCCCTGGCCGGGCAAGTGGTCAGCCTGGGCGCCGGGCTGCTCGTCCCCATCTTCACCGCCCTGCTGGCCCACGAGCTTGGGGCCGGCGAGGAGGACGACGGCTGGGGGACGCCCCTCCTGGCCGGGCTGTTGGCGGCCCTGGTCGGCCAGCTTTGGCAATCCAGCCTCGTCGTCATGGCCGACGTCCCCGCCCTGGCCACAGCCACGGCCGGGATGTGGGCGCTGGCGCGCCACAGCCGGCAGCCTCGGCGCCAGCGCTGGCTCGTCCTGGCGGCGGCGGCCCTCGCCTTGGCCGTCCTCAGCCGTTGGGCCTATGCCCTCGTCGCTGTCATCGCCCTCCTTGCCGCCCTCTGGCGCCTGAAAGCCCTGCCCCGCCCGCTGGCCCTGCGCCAGGCCCTCCTCGCTGCCCTTGTCGTCGCCGTCCTCCTGGCCCCGCTCTGGCTGCCTCTCCTCACCGGGGCCACGGATGCGGTCAGCGGTCGGCGCGCCTTTGCTGGCGACCTGGCGGTCTATTCCTGGAACCCACTCAATGCCTTCCGTCGCCAATTCACCACCGCCGATGGCCTGCTCGTCTACAACCGGCCCAACGGCCTCTGGTACGGCCTGGCTCCGGCCCATCGCTTCTACTTCACGCCCCTGCTGGCCGTCTTTCTGCCGCTGGGGGCCTGGGCCGTCCTTTGGCAGGCAAGGGGCAGTGGCCGGCGCCGTCGCGCCACCGCCACCCTGCTTCTGATCGGCTGGCCGCTGCTCATCTTCGGCTTCCATGCCGGCGCGCCCTGGCAGAACTTCCGCTTCAACCTCGCCCACCTGCCGCCCCTGGCCATCCTCGTCGCCGTCGGCATCAGGACGAGTGCAGGCTGGCTGAGCCGCCTGCCGGTCGGGCGACCACGGGCGGCCGGCCAGGCGCTGCTGATCGGGTGGGTCCTGGTGGGCATGGCCGCCATGGGCTACGGCGGCCTGACCCTGACCCGCGAGTTCATCGCCCGCAAGAACGCCGACCTGACCACCGTCCGTTGGCTCGAAACCCAGACCGGGCCGGACGCCGACCTCTTCACCTTCAACCTCACCGCCACCTTTCGGCACTACGGCCGCCTGCCAGTCCACGACCTCTACGCGCTCGACCCGGCCGACCTGCCGGCTCTGCTCGGCGACGCCCGGCCCGATTACCTGCTGATCGACCTGGCCGAGATCGAGGGCCAATGGCAGAACCGGGCGCCATCCCTGAACTACCACCGCCTGCGCGACGAGATCGGGCTGGTCGAGGTGGGCCGGCAACGCTCCTACACCCTTTTTCGGTTGCGAGAGGAGGGCTGAGTGAGGATCGCCCTCATCACCCCCGGCTTCAGCGCCGACGAAGGCGACTGGTGCATTCCCTGGCTGCTGAATCTGGCCCGCGGCCTGGCCGCAAGGCACGATCTGCGCCTCTTCAGCCTGCGCTACCCCCATCGCCGGGGCCGGTATACCGTGGGCGGGGCGGCAGTGCAGGCATTCGGCGGCGCCACCGCCGGTGGGCTGAGGCGGCTGCCCTTGCTCCTGGCTGCTCGCGCCGCCATCCTGGCCGAGCATCGCCGACGGCCCTTCGACGTCGTTCACGGGCTGTGGGCCGACGAACCCGGCTTCCTGGCCGTCTCTGCCGTCCGCCGGTTGCGCCTCCCGACCGTCGTCTCGCTCCTCGGCGGCGAACTGGTCGGCTTCCCCGACCTCGGCTATGGCGGCCAGCTCAGCCGGGCCAACCGCTGGCTGACGGCGCAAGCCCTGGGCGCGGGCGATCGTGTCACCGTCGGATCCACCTACCTGCGCGGCCTGGCGCGGGCGCACGTCGGCCCCGACCGCCTGGTGCTCTGGCCGCTGGGCGTCGATACCCGGCTGTTCCGGCCCGAAGGCGAGCGCATCGATTTGGCCGGCTCCTTCCGGCTGCTGCATGTGGCAGGCTTGACGCCGATCAAAGACCAGGCCACGCTGTTGCGGGCCGTCGCCCAGGCATCATCACAACTGCCCGGCCTTCACCTGCACCTCATCGGCGCCGGCCCCCTGCTCCCGGCGCTGGCCGAACTGACCCAGGCGCTCGGCCTCGCCCGCCAGGTCACGTTCCACGGCCCGATCGCTCACGACCGCCTGCCCGCCTTCTATCGCGGCGCTGATCTCTTCGTCCTCTCCTCGCGCTTCGAGAGTCAGTCCCTGGCCGTACTCGAGGCGGCCGCTTGTGGCTGCCCGGCGGTGGGTACGGCCGTTGGCATCCTCCCGGACCTCCTCCCGCCCGATCTCCTGGCGCCGCCGGGCAACGCCGAAGCCCTGGCCGCGGCCATCGCCCACGCCTTTGCCGGCCCCGGCCGGCGGCAGACGCGCCCCGATCCGGGCGAGGAAGCCCGGCCCCCCGACCCCCATCTCGCCGCCCGCTACACTCTGGCCCACACCTTCCCTGCCCTCGAGCACATCTACCGCCAGATCATCGAATCGACGACGGCAATGTGACAAAAGTCATAGCCACCGGCGTGGCGTTAGGGGATAATCGAGCCAACGCATCCCCTCCCACTCCTCCCTCGCCATGAAGACCACCCTCGAAACCACCGCCGCCGCCTTTCTGTCACCCCGCATGGCCCGCGAAGCCCGCACCATCGAGGCCATGATGCACATCTACTGCCAGCGCAAACATGGCAGCCACCGCCATGAGTTGTGCGCCCAGTGCCGCGACCTGCTAGAATACGCCTTCCAGCGTCTAGACAAGTGCCCCTTCCAGGAAGAAAAATCCACCTGCGTCAACTGCAAGGTGCACTGCTACAAGCCCGACCGGCGTGAGCAGATCCGGGAGGTGATGCGCTTCGCCGGCCCCTACATGCTGACCAGACACCCCTACCTGGCCTTCATGCACCTGGTGGTTGACAGCCGCCGCCTGGCCCCGAACTTGTCGCCGCGCCGGGCTTAGGCAGCCGCGACGACCGGCGCAGAAGCCTGTTCCCCCGGCCGATCGCCGTTTCCCCCTTGAGCCTGCCCCGCCCGCCCACTTCTGTTTCATCTCGCCTCTTTTGGCTGGCGCGGGCGTTTTTCGTCTGTCTTTTGCTGGCGGCGTTGGCAACGCGGCCCAATCTGCCGGCGCAACCATCTGCATCGCCGGTCTTGCTTCTCATCCCGGCCGGGTGGCTGACGGCCTGGTTGCTTGCCCGCTGGCTCGAACATCCGCGTCGCCCCTGGCGTTGGGGCGTCGCCGGCCTGAGCCGGCCGCTGGCGGCGTTCAGCCTCTGGGCGGTCGCCAGCCGGTTCCTGGCCTTCAGGCCCGGCCCGTGGCCAGGACTGGGCAGCGGCGGCCTGAAGGCCGTGGCCGCTTTCGTCCTCGTCTGGCTGCTGTACCTCTATCTTGTCGCTGAAGGGCCGGCGCTTGCCATCCCCCTGGCGTTGGTGGTGCTCGTGCAAGGCGTGGTCGCCATCTTGCAGGTGGCCACACAGTCTGACCTGGGGTTGTGGTGGCTGGGCGAGCCGGCCCTCGACCCTTCCGATGGCGGCGTCATCGTCCTGCTGGTGGCGGGGCAACGCTGGCTGCGCGGCTACGGACTGACGGGCGGGCCGAACACGCTGGGCGCCAGCCTGGCTTTGCTCGTCATTTTTCTGCTTCCCCAGCTGCTGCGCGGCCACGGCCGGCGGCAGTGGCTGTGGTCGTTGGCGATCAGCATCGGCGTCGTGGGTCTGTTGGCCTCGTTCTCGCGCTCCGCCGTCCTGGCGCTGGGGTTGGGGCTGGTGGCCTGGGCGGGTCTGGCCTGGCGGCGGGGCCTTTTCCCCACCTGGCCGCGAGAGCGGTGGCCGGCCCTGGCCCTGCCGGTCGTCCTGGCCGCGGCCTATCTGCTGCTCCATGCCCCGGCCATCACCTCCCGTCTTGCCCCCGACGCCAACCCGCTCGAAGCCCGTTCGCTCGGCGAACGCCAGCGCGATGCCAACCTGGCCCTGAGCATCTTCGCCCGCCGGCCGCTGGTGGGCGTGGGCCTGGGCAACTTCCAGGCGGCGGCGCAGGCGCTTGACCCGACGGCGCGGGTCGTCCACAACGTCCCCCTGCTGGTCATGGCCGAACTGGGCGTCATCGGCGCCGCCTTCTGGGTGTGGTTGGCGCTGGCCGGGCTGTGGCGAGGCTGGCGCAGCCGCGCACAACCGGGCTGGCTGCTCGGCCTCTGGCTTGCTTTCCTCGTTCCTAGCCTCTTCGGTCCCTGGTGGTTCACCATTAGCTGGCGCGTCGGCGTCCTCTTCGCCCTGCTCTTAGCGGCGGGGGAGGGGGAGACGGAGGGACGCAGGGAGGGGGGACGCAGGGAGGGAGAGATTGAGAGATTGGAGATTGGGAGATTGGAGATTGAGAGATTGGGAGGTTGCAGTCGGCAACGGGATCATACGCTACACCGTCCCCCGCCACTGACGACTGACCACTGACCACTGACGACTGACCACTGACCACTGACGACTGACCACTGACCCCCCGCCCCATGTCCCTCCTCAACCGTCTCGCCTTCACCGCCTTCGTGCTGCTGGCGCTCGTGTTCCCGTTCGAGCGCATCGAGCCGGTTCTCGTCCTGACCGGGCTGGAGAAGATCACCACGGTCGAACTGCCGATGCGGGTCGGGACGGCGCTGTGGCTGCTTTCGCTTCTGGCCGCCCGGCGCCGCCCTCGCCTCCCCGCCGGGCTGACCCTCCCGGTCGTGCTCTGGCTCGGCCTGATGGTCGTCTCGGCCGGCTTTGCACCCCAGTACGGCGCCGAAGCCATCCGTTTCAGCCTGCGCATGGGCTTGGCGCTGCTGGCGGGGTGGGCGCTCTTCGACCTGATCGTGGCGGCGCCCCGCCCGGCCCCTCGTTGGCGCCTGCTTGCCCAGGCCCTGGCCCTGGCCGGCGTGGCCGTGGCCGTGATCGGCCTGCTCGAGGCGGGCCAGCACCCGATCGTCCTCGCCTGGCTGCGCCCGTTCAAAGGCGCCCCCACCCGCGTCGGCGACATCCTGCGCCTCAGTTCCACCCTCCCCTACGCCACCATCGCCGCCATGGTGCTGGAGCTGACCCTGCCCCTCGTCCTGGCCTGGGCGCTGACGGCGGGGCGGCGGTGGGCGCAGGCGCTCCTGGCCCTGGGCTTGCTGGCCGGGCTGGCCGCCCTGGCCCTCACCCTCACCCGCGCCGGGGTGGTGGCCCTGCTGGCCGCGCTGGGCCTGATGGCCGGCCTGGGTTGGCGTTGGGGCCGGCGCCGGCTGGCAGGGGGCAGCCTGCTCACGGCCGGCGCCCTCCTCGGTCTGGTGGGGGTGATCCTGATCTACAATCCTACGACCGGGCTGCGGCTGCGCACCGAGACCGAGCAAAGCTGGTATCAGGCCGCGTACCAGGCTCCCGCTCAGCTCACGGTCCCTGCTTCCGGCCTCGCCTCCACCTCGGTTCGCGTCGCCAACACCGGCGTGCGGGCGTGGGAGGCCGGCGGCCCGGCTCCTTTCCAACTCGGCTACCATCTGCTGCGCGCCGACGGCCGCCAGCTGCAATACGATGGCCCGCGTGCGTCCTTGCCGCACGTGGTGCAACCGGGCGACGAGGTCGAGGTGCAGGCCATCGTGCAGGCGCCGCCGCAGCCGGGCGAGTACCTTCTCGAATGGGACATGGTGCAGGAGGGCATCGCCTGGTTCAGTTGGAAGGGCGCTGCGCCCGCCCGCACCCGCCTCACCGTCGTCGCCGGCGAGGTCGCGACCGCTCCCGCCCCTGCCCCAACCCCTGCGCCCGGCCAGATCCTGCGCCTACCGCCGCCCGGCCGGCTCGATCTCTGGCGGGCGGCCCTGCGCATGGCCGCCGCCCGCCCGCTTTTGGGCGTGGGGCCGGATAACTTCCGCCTGGTCTACGGCTTCTACGCCGGGCTGAAGACCTGGGACCCGAATATCCATGCCAACAACCTCTATCTGGAGTGGCTGGCGGGGACGGGCGGGCTGGGGCTGTTGGTCTTTCTGTGGTTGAATGGTCTGATCTTGTGGCGAAGCTGGCAGGGTCTGCGACCGCAGCCGGGGCGCAGCCACGAGGCCGTGATCTGGCGGCTGGCCGTCTTCGCCGGGCTGATGGCCTGGTTCGTCCACGGCCTGCTCGATTCTTTTTACGAATTCACCCCCACCTACACCGCCTTCTGGCTCCTCGCCGCCCTCGGCCTCTCTGCCGCCGACTGACCTCCCCGCCCCGTTCGCACGAAGGCGTGCGAACTCCGCCATCTTTCGCGCCCTTCGCGTCCTTCGCGGATCGCCCTCCCCGCCCCGTTCGCACGAAGGCGTGCGAACTCCGCCATCTTTCGCGCCCTTCGCGTCCTTCGCGGATCGCCCTCCCCGCCCCGTTCGCACGAAGGCGTGCGAACTCCGCCATCCTTCGCACCCTTTGCGTCCTTCGCGGATCGCCCTCCCCGCCCCGTTCGCACGAAGGCGTGCGAACTCCGCCATCCTTCGCACCCTTTGCGTCCTTCGCGGATCGCCCTCCCCGCCCCGTTCGCACGAAGGCGTGCGAACT
>JAIBAP010000021.1 GCA_019695115.1 Caldilineales bacterium
CCCCACGCCGACCACGCGCCCCACCAACACCCCCACGCCGACCACGCGCCCCACCAACACCCCCACGCCGACCACGCGCCCCACCAACACCCCCACGCCCACCACGCGCCCCACCAACACCCCCACGCCCACCACCCGCCCCACCAACACACCGACGCCGACCACCCGTCCCACTAACACCCCCACGCCGACCACCCGTCCCACTAACACCCCCACGCCGACCACCCGTCCCACTAACACCCCCACGCCGACCACCCGCCCCACCAACACGCCGACGCCGACCACCCGCCCCACCAACACGCCGACGCCGACCACGCGTCCCACTGATACACCCACACCGACCACTCGTCCCACCAACACCCCAACACCTACACCCCTCTCTGGCCCAAAGCCAGGATTCTGGAAGGACACGGTCAATGCAGGCGCTATCGAGTTCACCGTCACATCTGATCGAGCCTATGTCCACAACTTTGCTGTCTATATTTCGGTGGTCGGCTGCGGAAGCTACAAGATCACGCGCAGCACTGACGCTCCGATAAGCAACAATCATTTTTCAGCTTCGGGCGCCTTCTACTTCAATGGCACATTCACTAGTGAGACTATTAGCAGTGGCACCTGGGGCTTGTACAACTTCTACATTCTTGGCTGCGGCTATTTGACCGGCGGCCCCTATGCTTTTGCAGCAACATGGCAACACACCGCTTCCGCGCCCGACTCTCCCGCCTCCGACATTCACTACATGCCCATCCAGGCCGTCGAACACGCTGACGATGGCCTGAGACAAGGCGAAAAGGGCGATCTCCCATGAAACACCTCTCCCTTGCCCTCCTCCTCTGCCTGACCCTGCTGGCTCTCCTAAACAGCGCAATCAGCGCCGGCGCGCCGGCCACAGCCCCAGGTGCCAGCCCCGATGCGGCCAATCTCATCCGCAACGGCAGCTTCGAAAACGGCCTCCAGAACTGGCAACTCGGGCTCGCACCCGAACAGGGAGCGACCGGGCGCTTGGGCATGGATTCCACGACCAAAACCCACGGGCTGGTATCGGCGCGGGCCACTATCACACGCACCAAGAGCGACGCGCCCGATTGGGCCGTCAATCTCAACCAGGGCGGCCTCGCCCTGCAGGCCCAGCGCCGCTACCTGCTCTCGTTCTGGGCCAAATCAACCGGCCAGCGCTGGTTCATGGGCGCCATGCTGGGAGGCCAGCGCAGCCCGCTCATCGTGCTCGGCCCCGCTTGGCGCCGCTACGAGGCCGCTTTCATCTTCACCCAGTCCAACCCCAATGCCACTCTCGAGTTCTACCTGGCCGGCGAGCCTGAAACGATGTGGGTGGACGACATTCAGCTTGTGGCGGTCCCACACGAAGTCTGGCCCGACATAAGCACGCAAAAGGTGGGGGCGCAGAAGCAGTTGGTTGCCGGCTCCGGCGTGGCCCCCTTCACCTGGCGCAGCAGCAACAACGCCGTGGGCGTGGTCGCCGCCAGCGGCCAACCGACCACCACCTTCAGCGCCCACGCGCCCGGCAGCGCCATCGTCACCGTCACCGACAGCCGCGGCATCACCGGCGCCGCCCAGATCACCGTCATCGACCGCAGCCAGATCACGGTCAATGCCAACACCTTCGTGCGCAGGATACCGGCATCGTCCTTTGGCAGCAGCGAGGGCGGCTACTGCAACCAGGCGTGGGGCAGCCTGCTGGCCAATCCCAACTACGTGGCCGCGGTGCGCGAGCGAGGCGTCACCTTCCTGCGCTTCCCCAATTGCGATGCGAACATCTATGATCCTCGAAACCCAGGCGGCGTCACTACGGATGAAATCATCGACTTCGCCGTCGCTGCCGGCATCCCTGACCTGATGTTGACGGCCAATGTTACCACGCTCGATAAGACCGTCGCTGCCGACTGGGTGGGCGGCACCCGGGATCGGCCGGTGCGCGTGGATTATTGGGAGTTGGGCAACGAAATCTGGGATCCGGTCGACCGGGGCCTCATGACACAGGAGGAGTACATTCGCAATATCTGCGAATGGTCGGCGGCCATGAAGGCGGTCGATCCGGCGATCAAGATCGGCGCCAGCGTGAAATCGCTGACGCCGCCCTTCCCCCAGCAGTACTGGAACGGGCCGATCTTGCAGCAGACGGCCCAATGCCTGGATTTCCTGGCCGTCCATCCCTATGTCGATGTCGATCCGGTCCTGAACCGCGCCCGCGCCTGGGATTTCGCTGTCAACGACGGCGATGGCGCCCGCGCAAACTACCTTCGGGTGACCGACACCGCCGCCAACGGCGCTGCCTCCTTGCGGGTCAGCGTCACCACCCTGGCGCCGCAACAGATCGATTGGCAGGTTCAACTAGACCAGACGCGCATCCAGGTCATTTCCGGCGCGACCTATCTGCTGAGCTTCTGGGCCAAAGCCTCGACGGTGAGAGATATACACGTCGTGCTGCAACAAGGAAGGCCCCCCTGGCATGTCTATAGCGGCGTAAGCTTCACCTCGTCCTTGTCGAACAATTGGCAGCGTTACACCTATTCCTTTACCGCCACCTTGCCAGGCCCGGACGATCCCACCGACGATGGCAAAGACGCCTGGCTGCGCTTTTTCTTCGGCCACGCGCTGGGCGATGTCTGGCTGGATGACATCTCGTTGACGATCCCACCCAGCGGCGCCAACCTGGTGCGCAACGGCGGCTTCGAGGCCGAGCCGGGCGCCTTCGACGATCGCACGGCCCAGGCGACGTTCACCCGCATCTGGGGCCTGCATCCTGTCAGTGATCTGCGCGGCGAAATCCGAGACTACGCGCCTGCGAGATCCAGCGCTATCGAAATCCAGGCCAGCGAGTGGAATCTGTGGTACGACCTCAGCGACAACGGCAGGTGGGGCAACCTGGACCGTAGGATCGATGAGACATTGTTCGAGGCTGTGCTGGGGACCGATCTCTTCTGGGATCTCGTCCGCGAAGGCGTGGATGGCGCTATGATCTGGTCGCTCGTCGGCTTGCCGTGGCTTGACCTGGCAGCCTCGCCCAACGCGCCCCGCGACGCCCAGCACGAAATGGTGATGATGAACCGCCAACGCTCCGGCCCATTGCTCTTGGATAGCCGCGTGGTTGGCCCCACCTACGAGGACACAATCATCGACGCCTCCTACAAATGGTTTACCTACACGCAACGTTTCTCCGGCATCCCGTATCTCTCGGCCTACGCCACCAAGACCGATAACGGTCACAAACTCTTCCTGATCGTCACCAACAAGAACTCGGCGCCGGAGCCGGCCGACATCACCATCGATGGTTTCGTGCCCACCACAAGGGCAGTCGTCTGGCAGATGGCCGGCCCCGACTACAGCGACCGCACTGTGCGCCCCACAATCACTGCGATCCCTAACGCCGGTCGCTCCTTCGCTTACACGTTTCCGGCGCGTTCGGTCACGAACATCGAATTGCTGACATGCACACCGACGCCCACGCCGACGCCCACCCCAACGAACACACCGACCCCAACTTCGACTCACACATCTACCTACACTCCAAGCCCGACTCTCCCGCCCACTTCCACAGAAACGCCAACTCCCACCCCAACCATCTCCCCTACCCACACGCTCACCCCAACATCCACGCCGACCCTGACGCCTACTTTGTCACCGACGCCGCTGCTCCGCCTGTATCTACCCTTGCTCGTGGCGCACGATTGAAAGGAAACGATCCAGACCAGGAGACAAACAGGCCCCCGCTTGCGCGGGGGCCTGTTCGATCACGGATAAAACGGCGGGACGCCTGTGTTACTTCGCCAACCACGCCTCCCACTTCGCCTGGTTGGCGTCGATCCAGGCCTTGGCCGCCTCGTCCGCCGTCTTCTTGTCCAACTCCACCGCCGCAATCATCCCAATCTGATCCTCGGTCGAGTAGTTGAAGTTCTTGAGGAAGGCGTAGGCGTCAGGGGCCTTCGTCTTCAGCTCGTTGCTGAAGATCTTGTACAGCACATCTTCGGGATAGTCACAATCCACGCCCTTGTCCGCCGCCTTGGCATAGCATTCATCCGAATAGGGCGGCAGTTGCACCGGCGCCAGGTCATACTTGGCGTGGATCGAGTGCGGCGTCCAGAAATAGAACAAGATCGGTTCCTGGCGGCTGTAAGCCGAATCGAGCGCGGCCAGCAGCGCCTGCTCGGAACCGGCCACCACCACCTGCATCGGCAGACCCAGGTTGGCGATGATCTGGTCGTCGTACTGGACAAAACTGGGATCGCCGGCCAGGAACTGCCCCTTGTCGCCGGTTTCGGCGGTGGCGAACAGCTTGGCCAGATCGGGATTCTTGAACCCTTCCCACGTCGCCAGTTCAGGGTGCTGGTCTACCACATATTTCGGTTCGTACCAGGAAATCTTGCCGACCACGCCCAGGGGACCGCCATCCTCGATGGCCTTCTGCTTGTCGATGTACTCGGCCTTGTCCGCAGCATGGCCCGAGGGCCACACCTCCAGACTGGCATCCAGGTCGCCCTTGGCTAACCCGGCCCAGGTGGCATTCTCATCCAGATCGACAACATCGACCTTGTAACCCAGCTTCTCGGTCAGCAGCGCCTTCGCCACGGCCACATTCACGGCTGAGCCTGACCAGGGATTGACCGCTAACTTGAGCGTTGGCTTCTCAGCCGCCTGCTCGGCAGCCTGCTGACCGCCGCAGGCTGCCAACACGAAGACAGCCAGCATCAGGGCCGCCAACAACAAATACCAGCGAAACGAGAGTTTGTTCATCATCTGCTCCTCCAATTAGCAGTGTCGAGAGTGATTCAACGGTGAATCACGATACCCTAAGTGTAGACCGTCAGGTGCAAACTGTCAATCAACCGCCTCCCCACCCCCTGTCTGCCGCCAGATCCATGGCAGGCCGACGACCATTGGCAGGCCCAGGACGATGATATGCAACACGATAGCAAAGGCCAGGCCCTGCTCGGCCGGCACATCCGTCAACGACAGCGCCAGCACCGTCAGGCCCTCGAAAACGCCGATCTGCGCCGGAGCCAGTGGCACGCTCACCCCGCCCAGGATGAACAGCAGCACCAGGGCGGCATTGAGCAAAGTGGCCGGGATGCCAAAGGCCCGAAACAGCAGCAGATTGGTCAACAAGGCAAAGGCCCACACCCCCACCGACCAGGCCAACAGCCGCGGCAGCCGCTGACGATGACGTAGCGCCTGCAGACCGTCCAACAGCCGCGAGATCAGGCTGCTGGCAGAGGCCAACGCCGGCCACCGCCTCCCCAGAGCCGCCAGAGTTCGCTGCATCCAGGGCAGCGCCGCAAACACGCCCACCCACAGGATGACGCCCACCGCCGCACCCACGAAAACGCCCCGATTCGCCGTCCCTACCCAGGCCGGCAGCACCACATAAGGCAACACCAGCGCCACCAGCAGCCCGGTGATGGTCAGGTCGATGACCTTCTCGGCCCCAATGGTGCCTGCGGCCGAGGCTGTGCTGGCCCCGCGATGCCGGCCCATGAAATAGGCGCGCGAAAGATCGCCGCTGCGCAGCGGCAACAGAAAATTCAGCATCTGCCCGGTCATCAAGGCGCCAAAGACCTGCCAACGCCGGGGCAACGGCTCATCGGGTGGGAACAGCAGCCGCCAGCGCATGGCCTTGCACAGATTGTTCGATACCACACTCCCCGCGGTCAGCAGCGCCCATCCCACCGACATCTGCCTGAGATAGGTGACGGCCGTGCCCCAATGAATCTCCCGCGCCAACACAAAGACGGCGATGGCTGCCAGGACGGCGCCCAAAACCAGGCGCAGCAGCCAGCGCCGGTTCGAGGACGGACGCTCCTTCTTCACACCGGTCACGGTTGTCATCGCCACCCAGCCATTGCCCTCAACCCACCACCTTCTTCAACCGGCCGCAGACCCAATCCACCTCGTCTTCCGTCATCACGCCCGAGAACGGCAACGCCAACGACACTTGCCCCAATTCCTCGGTGATGGGAAAAGCACCCGGCTCGTAGCCAAAACGCTGGCGATAGAAAGGCTGAAGATGGATGGGCGAGAAATAGGGGCGGCTGGGGATGCCCACCTTCTCCAGCTCGGTCATCACCTGGTTGCGGCTGGCCGGTGGGCGCACCCGCACCACATACACGAACCACGACATCCTCGTCGTCGAGGCGGCCACGGTCGGAGTCTGGATCGCCTCCACATCGGCCAGACGCTCCTCGTACCAGGCCGCCACCTGCGCCCGCTTGCCCAGCAACTCATCCAGGCGATGGACTTGCACCAGGCCCAGGGCGGCGCTCATCTCGTCCAGCCGGTAGTTGTAGCCCAGCCGTGAATGATTCAGCCAGGAATCGAACACATCCCGCCCCTGGTTGCGGAGCGAGCGAAACAGGTCGGCCCAGGCATCGTCGTTGGTGACGATGATCCCGCCCTCGCCCGTCGTCATCTGCTTGTTAGGATAAAAGGCGAACACCCCCGCCTTGCCGATCACGCCCGTCTCCTGGCCCTGATAGGTGGCGCCGATGGATTCGCAGGCATCTTCGATCACGGTCAGGCCGTAGGCCTGCGCTGTGGCCATGATGGCATCCATATCGGCAGGTTGCCCGAAGGCATGAACTGGCAAAACCGCCTTGAGCAGGCCCTGTCGACCGCCGCTGCGACCATTCCGCAACGCCGGCGGCAGCCATCTGTCCGCGGCCCGCCCGCCCCGGCAGAGGTCGGCCGCCGCCTCCGCCGCCCGGGCGGCGTCGATATTGCCGGTGACCGGGTCGACATCGACAAAGATCGGCACGCCGCGCTCGTAGAGGACGACGTTGGACGAAGCCACGAACGAAAACGGCGTCGTGATCACCAGGTCACCCTCGCCGATGCCGGCGGCGATCACGGTCAGGTGCAGCCCGCTGGTGCCGGAATTGACGGCGATGGCGTGGGCCGCGCCCACATAATGCGCCAGCGCCTGCTCGAAGGCCACGATCTTGGGGCCGAGGCTAAGAAAGCGCGACTCCAGCACCGACATCACCGCCGCACGTTCGGCGGCGGTGATGTCGGGCGACGACATGCCAATATCGATGTAATCACTCAAAGTAGTCATAAGCCAATCATACCTCATCCACAGCCAAACGGCGGCGGCCAAGCGGGCGCGCCGGCACCCCGGCCACGGTCTCGCCCGGCGGAACATCGGTGATCACGGCCGCACCGGCCCCCACCACCGCCCATTCTCCCACCCGGCGGCGAGGCGAGACGACCGCCCCAATCCCTACCAGCGCTCCCTCGCCCACCCACACTTCGCCGCCCAGGTGCGCGCCCGGAGCGATGTGGGCATGGTCGCCCACCCGGTTGTGGTGATCGACCGTGCAGCCGGTGTTGAGGATGGCGTTGGCGCCGATGCTGCTGGCGGGGTTGACGATGGCCCCGGCGCAGATCATGGCCCCCGGCCCGATGATGACATCCGGGGCGATGATGCTGCGCGGGTGCCGGGCGACGGCGAAACACTCGCCCGCCGCCTGCAAACGCGAAAAAAGACGCTGCCGGGTGTCATTATCGCCGATGGCGACGATGACGGCCTCGTGTGGGATGGCGGCAAGATCCTCGATGCCGCCCAGCACCGGCAGCCCCTGGATCAGCGCCCCGCGCAGACCGGGCGCGTCATCCAAAAAGCCCACTGGCTCGATCTCGTCGCCCGCCGCCTGCCGCAAAATATCGGCCACCACCTGGGCATGGCCGCCCGCCCCCAGGATGAGCACGCGGCGACGGGTGTTCGCGACCATACTCAGAGCCGACCCCCGGCGCTGTACTCAGCGCCAAATTCCTGCATCGTCGCCTGGCCTGGTTCGCTGATCCCCTCGCGCTTGAGGATGCGCCACAACGTCATCGCCATGATCTTGAGGTCGAAACAGAAAGACAGGTGATCGACATACCACACATCCAGGGCGAACTTCTCTTCCCAACTAATGGCATTGCGCCCGTTGACCTGCGCCCAGCCGGTGATGCCCGACCGCACCTCGTGCCGCCGGCGCTGTTCGGGCGTGTAGCGGTCGAGATATTGCACCAGCAGCGGCCTCGGCCCCACCAGACTCATCTCCCCGGCCAACACGTTGATCAACTCCGGCAGTTCGTCTAGGCTGGTGCTGCGCAAAAAGCGACCAAAGGGGGTCAGACGGTCGGCGTCGGGCAGCAGGCGGCCTTGCTCGTCGCGGGCGTTGGTCATGCTGCGGAACTTGTAGAGGTTGAACAGCTTGCCGTCTTTGCCCGGCCGCCGCTGCCGGAAAAGCACCGGTGAGCCGTGATAGTAGCGCACAGCCAGCGCCAGGGCCAGAAAAAGCGGTGAAAACAGGATCATGGCCGGTGCAGCCACGACCAGATCGAACCAGCGTTTGCCGTGCTGGCGATAGAACCCAGTCATCCTCGCTCCTGTCGTTTGGCTCTGGCGCCCAGCCGCTGCAAGAGGGCGGCGAACTGCTCGGCCTGCTGGCGGCGGTCGAAATTCTGCAGGACGTAGCGTCGCGCAGCCTCCCCCATCGCTTTGGCCCGGTCGGGGGCCGCAGCCAGGCGGGTGATGGCTGCCGCCAGGGCCTCGTCATCGCCCGGCCGCACGAAAATCCCGCCCTGCGCCGCCTCCATCGCCTGGCGGATGACGCCATCGATGGCCAGGACGGTGGGCCGGCCGGCGGCCATATAGTCGAAGACCTTGTTGGGGTAGCAGGTGCGGAACATGGGGATGTCTTGCAGGATGGCCACACAGGCATCAGAGGCGGCCAGGACTTCGGGCATGGCCGCTTTGGGCACAGGGCCGGTGAAGGTGACGTTGTCCAGTTGCCACTCGGCTGTCAGCGCCTCTAGATTGGCCCGCTCCTTGCCATCGCCAACGAGGAGGAAGTGAATGGGCCTGGCATCTCGATCAAAGCGGTCGGAGCGCTGCGAGCGCTCCGACCGCTCCGACAACCGTTTCGCGGCTTTCAGCAAGGTGGGGATGTCGTTGGCGGCGCCCAGAGCGCCGGCATAGGTGACGACGAAGCGATCTTCCAGCCCCCAGGCCCGGCGGAAGCCCTGGCCCTGGTCGGGGTCGGGGTCGAACATGCCGGCCTCGACGCCGTTGGCAATAAAGGTGATCTTGGCGGGCGGGATGCCTTTTGCGATCAGATAGTCGCGATAGGCCGGGGAGTTGACCAGGAGATGGGTGGAGCGGGCGTAGAGGAAGCGTTCGAGCCAGCGCGCCAGGACGATGACGATGGGGTTTTTCAGCACCCCCATGTCGATGGCGAATTCAGGCCAGAGGTCGCGCACTTCCAACAAGAAGGGCCGCCGCCGCACCGCCGCTGTCGCCCAGGCCGAGACCGCCTGGAAAATGGGCGGGGTGGTGCCCATCACCACATCGGCGGGGCCGGAACGCAGAGCCAGCCAACCCGACGTGATCATGAAATTTAGGAAGGCTATGATACGCCAGACAAAGCTGCGGTGCAAAGTGGCGGGCGTGTAAGCGCGCAACACCCGCACCCCATCGTAGTCCTCGACGCCCGCCCGGCCCGAAGTCTGGCCAGAGAGATAGCTGACCGGGCTGGCGACGACGGTGAAGCGGATGCCGTGCTCGTCGGCGCAGTGTCGGGCCAGTTCGTAGTGGCGAGTGCCGCCGGCCTCGCCGGGACCGACGAAGGCCTGGTGGATGAGGAGGACGCGCATGGGGTCAGTGGTCAGTGGTCAGTGGTCGGGGGTCAGTAGTCAGTGGTCGGGGGTCAGTGGTCAGTGGTCGGGGGTCGGGGGTCGGGGGTCAGTGGTCGGTACGGGGAAGAAGTTGCCGGCGTTTGTCGTCCTTCGTCCTTCGCCATTGTCCTTCGTCCTCTCAGGTGTCGAGGGTCAGGGAATCGAGGTGCGGGCGGGTGAGGGCGGCGCTGCTGAGCAAGGGGGCGCGAGGGTTGGGGCTGGCGAGCAGCTCGGCCTGGAGGTGCGGTGATTCCAGGCTGAGGCGCTGCCTGGTGCGCGTCAGCTGGGCCGGTTCGGGGCTGAACAGGGAGAGGAAGTCGATGATTTCACCGCCGGCGCTGAGGTCGAGCGAGAGGGCCGGGGCCAGGGCATGATAGTGCGGAGCCAGCCAGCCACGCGGGGAATCAGGGTCGGCCCGCACCAGCGAGGCTTCGGCATCGGGCGCCGAGGTCTGGACAAGGAGGTGATAGGGGCCGGCCTGGGTTCGCAACGAAAGACGGCGTGTCTCGGCCTCCCAGGCAAAGGGGAGGTCGGGCAGCAGCCAGTGCAGCCGGTAGGTGTGCGAGCCGCGGCTGACCAGGCGATCCCAGACCAACCAGGCTTCGTCGCCCAGCCGCAACAGCCCGCGACGGTGCCAGACCGGGCTGGACAGGCGCTCGTAGCCGTTGTGGGCACCCTCCCAATAGGCCAGGTGTCCGTCAGGCGCATACCAGCGGCCGCGGGATTGGCCCCGCAACCAGGGCAACCACAAGAAACGGCTGGCCAGGCGCATCTGGTCGAGACCATCGACGGTGACGGTGTTGTGCCGGGAGGTGCGGGCCAGGGCATTGTCCCAGGGCGGGGCGATGTTGTACGAGTAGGTTCCGGGGTCGAGAGCGATGTTCTGGCCCCGCCGCCAGAGGTCGACGTGCAGCATGTCGGCCTGGCCGGGACGATGGCGAAAGCCAGCGCAACGGACGAAAGCAAAACTGGTGGGCGAACGCAGGGTGTAGTAGCCGCCGGTTTCGGCGTCGAGGTCACGGCGCTCGTCGGCCGGCATGGGCGCTGCCAGAGCCTGCGAGCCGCCGAACCAGAGCAGGGCCTCATCCCAGGGGCCATCGGCAAAGCGACGCTGGCCGGAGAACAAAACCTGCGCGACCTGGAGCAGGGGCCGGAAATCGGCGTAGTCGCAGTTATCCAGCGGCAGGAGCAGGGCGCCATCGTTCTGGCCGTAGTTGGGCAGGCGGCCGCTGGCGGCGTCTTGAAGCTGATACAGGAAGTCGGCGGAGGTTCGCAGGCGTTGTTTCAGGCTGTCGCTCAGGGGCTGGCGGGCCAGGTCGCCCAGGCGGACGGCCCACAGCCAGGCGTGCAGGGCCAGCCGCTGGTAGTTGAAGGAATGCTGTGCGAAGGCGCCATCGTCGTAGAGCAGCGATTGGCCCAGCTCCTCCAACACTTTGCGCCCTTGCTCTTTCCAGGCCCCGGCCTGGCGCAGTTCGGGGAAGATGAGGCCGATTGTCCACAGCCCGGCCGCCTCGCTGACGCCGTGGTTGTTCTGCTGGCTGAGGGCGTAGTCGATGTTGGCGGCGATGCGGTCGCCCGAAACGGCGGCCATCTGCGCCAGCATGGCCGCGCGCGCGGGCGTGGTGGCGGGCGCAGCCAAAAAGCCGTAGAAACCAAAGCACCAGGCCATCACCCGGATGGCTGCTTCCTGGCCGCTGTGCCAGTTGGCGCCCAGTTGGGGCGGGTTGGCGTCGCGCCAGCTTTCCACCGCCTGCCAGAAGAGTTCGGCCAGACGGTCGTCGCCGCTGCGCCAATAGGCCCGCACCAGGGCAAAGACGAAGGCGAAGCGGCTCGGCTCCCAGATTAGCTTGATATCGACCGGGCCGGCGTCGCCGATTTGAGTCCAGTGGCGGTCGGCGGGGAGACGCTGGCCGCTGAAGGGGTCGCGATGCCAGTCGGGCGGGAAGCCGATCTCGACCGGCTCGCCGGAAAAGTAACGGAGATGGCCGGCTGCCAGTTCATCGGCCAACTGAACGGGCGTGGTGGCGCTGGCGGCGTCCCAGGCGGCGAAATGGGGCTGGAAGGCGGCGCGGTCGGCGGGGGAGAAAAAGAAGGGTGGGGCGGCGGCGCCGCGGCGATGGGCCAGATAGGCGGCGGGGTCGGCCAGGCTGGCGTCGTTCAGCCAGGCGGCCAGGGGTTGGGCCTGCCAGGGGCGGGCGGGCAGGCGGCGCCGGAGTCGCCCTAGCCGATGTTGGGCGGCGTAGAGGCCGCGATAGGCGAGCCAACGCGGCCCCAACGAGCCGAGGACGTGGGGAAGGACAGCCAGGGCGCGGGGCAATCGTTTTATCGCTGCGACCATGTCTGGGTGATGATGTCGGCGATGCGCTTGCCGGCGTGGCCGTCCCACAACGGTGGGATGCGGCCGCTCTTGGCCTGGCCGCGGGCGATGGCGTCGATCTCGCGGCGGAGGCGGGCCATGTCCTGGCCGACGAGGATGTTGGTGCCCATCTCGACCGTGATCGGGCGCTCGGTGTTGGCGCGCACGGTCAGGCAGGGGATGCCCAGGAAGGTGCTTTCTTCCTGCACCCCGCCGGAATCGGTGACGACGGCAGTGGCGGCCTGCTGCAAGGCCAGGAAGTCGAGATAGGAGAGGGGGTCGGCGAGATGGAGGTCGGGCGAGTCCGGCGCCCAACCGATCTCTTGCAAACGACGGCGGGTGCGCGGGTGGACGGGAAAGAGCACGGGGAAAGTGCGGCTGATGTCACCCAGCGCGGCCATGATCTCGGCCAACATGGCGGGGTCGTCCACGTTCGAAGGCCGGTGGAGGGTGACGAGGACGAAGCGCCGGTCGCGCCAGGGTTGCAGGGCGGGGTCGACCCAACGTTCGGCGGCCAGAGGCAACAGCCGGGCAAGGGTGTCGATCATGACGTTGCCGACACAATGGATTTTGTGGGGGGCGATGCCTTCGCGGTGCAGGTTGGCGTCGCCATCGCCCGACGGGGTGAACAGCAGATCGGCGATCTGGTCGGTGAGCAGACGGTTGATCTCCTCGGGCATGGTGCGGTCGAAGGAACGGAGTCCGGCCTCGACATGGGCGACGGGGATGAGCAGCTTGGCGCAGACCAGA
The DNA here is from genome assembly GCA_019695115.1 of Caldilineales bacterium. Taxonomy (GTDB): domain Bacteria; phylum Chloroflexota; class Anaerolineae; order J102; family J102; genus SSF26. The sequence continues at coordinate 12,779 of JAIBAP010000021.1, forward strand.
GCCGCAGCCACGGTCGAGTTGACATCGCCATAGACCAGCACCAAATCGGGCCGGTTGGCGAGCGCCAGGGCCTCGAATCCGGTCATGATCTGCGCCGTCTGGGCCGCGTGCGAGCCGGAGCCGACGCCCAGGTTGGCATCTGGCTCCGGCAGGCCAAGCTGGGCGAAGAAGATGTCGGACATGTTGGCGTCGTAGTGCTGACCGGTGTGCACCAACGTCTGGCGGATGCCCGGCTGCGGCGCCAATGCCGCCCAGACCGGTGCGACTTTCATAAAGTTCGGGCGGGCGCCGACGACGTGGAGGAGATGAAGGGGGGACATGGGGGGCAGTGGTCAGTGGTCAGTGGTCAGTAATCAGTGGGCGTAGTCAGTGGGCGGTGGGCAGTAACCAGTAACCAGTAACCAGTAATCAGTCGGCGGTGGGGGGGATTGCGACCGGCTGGCCGAGGAGGAGGCTTTGTTGGGCGGAGAGGGCGACGCCGGTGGAGTGGAAGATGTCGGCCACGGGGATGGGGGCCGGGCCGCCAGCGGTCAGGTGGGCGATGATGGCCTCCCACTCGGCCCGATGGCCTTTGTCTTGCCTGAGGCGCGCCCGCTGAACCGAACGACTGCTGCCCCGGTAGAGTTCCAGGAGCCGAAAATCGTCCAGCGCCGCCGAAAGGCCGCCGCCAAAGACTTCCAGCCGTTCTTTGCTCATCCGCCGGCTGCCGTTGGCCAGGTAGTGGACGACGCCCAGGCTGCCGTTGGCGAAGGTGAGGCTGAGGCTGAGGTTGTCCTGGCGGTAGCGGTCGGCATCGGGCGCGGCCTGGGCCATGACCTGGCTGACGGGCGAGTCTGCCAGGTAGAAGAGCAGGTCGAGGGCATGGCAGGCTTCGGCCAGCAGCCGGCCGCCGCCCTGGGCCGGGTCGTGCACCCAATGGCCGGGCGGCAGATAGCCGGCGTTGAAACGATAGTGCATGACCAGCGGCTCGCGCACCGCCGCCAGGGCTGCTTTGAGCGCCACGACAAAGGGCGCAAAACGGCGGTTGAAGCCCACCATCAGCATGGGCTTGCCCGCCGCGGCTTTGTGGGCCTGGCGGATCTGCTCCAACTCATCGAAAGACAAACAGAGGGGCTTCTCGACAAAGACGTGTTTGCCGGCCGCGAGTGCGGCCACGGTCTGGCGGGCGTGCTGGTCGTGGCGGGTGAGGATGGCGACAGTATTGATAGCCGGATGCTGGAGTAGCTCGGTTTCGTCGCTGGCGCAGAAGCCAAAGCCAAAGCGGTCGGCGCTGGTGCGGGCGCTGAGTCCGCCGCGGCTGGCGATGCCGGCCAGTTCCAGCCCCGGCAGACCCTTGATCGCCGGCAGCAGGGTGGCGTTGGCGAAGTTGCCGGCGCCCAACACACCCAACTTCACAGCCGGAACCGGGGCGGGAGAAGCAGAGGGGACCGTGGCCAGGGAGACGAGCCGGGCCGGGCGCTCAGAAGCAGCAGGGAGGGGGGCTTCGGGATAGGTGAGCACCACGCCCAGGTAGGGTTCGGGGCGCTGGCCGGTGATCAGTTCATAGGCGCGGGGGGCTTCGTCCAGCGGGAAACGATGGCTGATGAGCGCAGCGACATCGACGGCGCCAGCGGCCACCATCTGGGCGAAGGCAGCCATGTTGCGGCCCTCGGTCCAGCGGACATAGGGGTAGGGATAATCCTGGCCCTCCTCCTCATACGAGTGATCGTAGCGACCGGGGCCGTAAGAACGCGAAATGCGGAAATCCAGTTCTTTTTCGTAGTAGATCTTGCGGGGCAGAGTCAGGCCCACCGCTCCCACCGCCACCACCACGCCCTTGTCGCGGGCGATCTGCCCGGCCAATTCGACCGGCTGGTTGCTCTTGGTGTCGGCGGTGATGAGGACGGCGTCGGCGCCGTGCCCGCCCGAAAGCGCACGGCAGAGAGCGTCCAGTTCCTCGGCCGAGGTGGTTCCTGCCTCCAGCCCCAGCTTTTTCGCCAGCACCACCCGGCTTTGTTGGATGTCCATCCCCACCACCCGGCAGCCGGACGCCCGCAGCATCTGGCAGGTCATCTGTCCCAGCAGCCCCAGGCCGATCACGGCCGCCACCTCGCCCAGCCGGACTTCGGCCAGCCGGATGCCCTGCAAGGCGATGGCGCCCAGGGTGGTGAAGGCGGCCGTCTCGAAGGCGATGCCATCGGGCAGGGGGGTGAGCAGGTTGACCGGAACGGTGACGATTTCGGCGTGGACGGCATAGCCGCCGCCGGCGCAGGCCACGCGGTCGCCCGGCTGGAAACCCTCGACCCCGGCCCCGGCGGCGATGACGACGCCCGCCGACGAGTAGCCGAGCGGCATCGGCTGCTCCAGGCGGTTGCGGGCGGCTTCCCAGGTAGTCAGCAGCCCCTGCATCTGCGCCTTCTCCCACATCTGCTTCACCAGATCGGGGCGCGAGCGCGCCTTGTCGAGCAGGTTTTTCTGGGCGAAGTCGACGATCATGCGCTCGGTGCCAGCCGAAACGAGCGAAGCACGCGTGGCCACCAACACCTGACCGGGCGCAGGCAGGGGGGCGGGGACATCGAGGACGACGACTTCGCCCCTTGCCAGGTTCTGGATGACTTGTTTCATGGGGATGATCTTTGTCAGGTGCGACGCACTTCCAAAGTGCGTCGCACCTGCGAACCGCACCTACTGCCGCGCCTGTTCTTCACTAAACAAATACAGCGTCACCGCCACCGCCAGCAAGATCCAGGCCAACACGGCCGGTTTGGCGCTCCACGAGACGGCGTCGAGCAGCCCGTGCACCAGCATGACCACCATCCCGGCCCACACCGCCAGGGCCACCGCCGCCAGATCCCTGGCTCCGGCGGCCAGGAAGCGCCGGCGCGCACGCTGCACCAGGCCGAAGCTGAGCGCCAGCAGGCCGCCGTAGGTCGCCAGGCCGACGACCCCCAGATCGAGGCCCACCTGTAACAGCAAGTTGTGGACATGGGGCACATCCTGGCCGGTGGCGATCAAGGCCGTGGGGTAGAGCAAGGGGCCGAGTCGGCCCCAGCTGCCGATGCCCATGCCGGTGAGGGCAAAATCATGCAGGGCCGCCAGTCCGCGCGCCCAGATATCCATCCGCACAGCAAAGCCGCCAAGCGCATCGTGACTGAAGAGAGCCTGCGCCAGGCTTTGATACCAACCTTGCGCCAGCCCCAGCCAGGCCAACGCCAGCGCCAGAGGCGTCAGGCGCCACAGTCGCGGCCAATAGACGGCCGCCGCCAGACACGCGGCCACTGCCAGCGCCATCCAAACCCCGCGCGCCGACAGCATGAGGATGGCCGCCAGGATGAGGGCGCTGCTCGCCAGAGCCACGCCCCGCATCAGGGGCCGATGGCGGACCTGAATGCAACAAGGGTAGGCGGCCATTGCCAACGCCAGGGGCAGCCAGATAGCCAGGGTCCCCGACATGACATTGGCGTTGACGTGTTCGGGCAGGCGCTGGCTGAGGGTGCGCAGAACTGGCGGCAGGAACGACCTGACGCCCTCGCCCGAACCATCCTGCACCAGCAGCGGACTGACCGCAGCCAGGATGCTGACGACACCCAGCACGATCACCAGCAGCCACCCCAGCCGAGTACCACTCACCGTCCAGTTGATCACCCATTGGTAAAAGGCGATGCCGGCAATCAGGTAGCCGAGGCTGGCGCGGGTGAGATCGGGCGTTACACTGACGGCATAGGTCATCGGCAGCAGCAGGACAAGGACGACCATCAGCAGACCGGTCGGCGCTGGCCGCGCCAATCGCCTGGTTTGATGCCAGCGCGCTGCCGCCAGTAGCAGGAGCACGCCCACCAACGGCCAGAACAAACGGCTGGCGAAGATCAAGCCGGGCGTGATGGCGACCAGGATAAGCGGCTCAGCCGCCATGAGCGCCCGGCTGAGGCCGGCCAGGCGGTGGGAAATCGCACGATCAGGCGCGTCGGGCACGTGACGATGAAGGGGGTGACGAAAACAGAAAGGGATGCCAGGAGAAGCGATGACATCTCCAGGCATCCCGATCAAGGTTTGGCCCGGTCGCGCTAGGCCGAGACGGCCGCACGTCGGTGACCTGAGGTGTTGGCTGCAGAGGGCGCCGGCCGCAGGGACCGGGGTCTGCGAACATCATTGAGGACGACGCCCAGGATGCGTCCCTTCACCATTTCCACCGCCTCGCGCACATGCTGGATGTCAGCGACGGTGGATTTGCCAGAGCGCACGACGAGGACGACGCCATCGGCGTGTTCGGCCAGCAGGACGGCGTCGGAGGCGGTATTGGCCGAGGCAGCGTCGATCAGGATCAGGTCGGCGTGCTGGCGCAGGTCATCGAGGATGGCCGCCATCGCCGGCGAGGCCAGCAGGTCGGGGCTGAGCCGCTCGGCGCTGCCAGTGGTCAGCAGGCGCAGGCCAGGGATGGCGGTCGGACGCAGGATGGCCTCGAGGCCGGGGGCCGGTATGGTCATCAGGTTGGCCAGGCCGACATCGTTGGGCAGCCCAAACCACTGATGAAGCTGGGGCCTGCGGATGTCGGCATCGAGGAGGATGACCTGACGGCCGGCCTGCGCGCTGACGATGGCGACATGAGCGGCCAGGCTGCTGGCGCCACTGCGCGGGGCCACGGGCGTGAAGAGAATGACCTGAGAAGCCTGGGCGTGTGATTCCAGCAGGTCGCGCAGGAAGCGGGCCGATTCGACCATCGGCGCACTCGTATCGGTGAGGGCGATAGGGGCGCCGTTCTGGTGGGTGGGACCGCGGGGGACGAGGCCCAGCAGCGGCAACTGCACCACCTGCTCGACATCCTCACGACGGCGCACTTTGTTGTCCGTGATTTCCAGCAAGAAGGCCAGGGCGATGCCGGCCATCAGACCGGCCAGGGCGCCAAGGATGACCTGTTGGTTGGGCGGGCTGGCCAGCGGGCGGCGAGGCACAGAGGCGGGCACGGCAAAACGCACTACCGAGCCATCGGTGGCGCCGGCGGTGATGCTCAGTTCTTCGGACTCGTTGGCCAGCAAGGTGTAGCCATCCCACAACAGGTCGCGCTCACGCTCCAGCGCCTGGCGTTGGGCGGCCAGGGCTGCGCTGTCTGAACGCAAGTCGCGGATTTCGGTCAGGATGCTGGCGATGAGGGGATCCTGCTCGAGTTGTTGGGCCGAACCGATCTTGGCCGAGATCGCGACAATGGCGCTATCGTTTTCTTGCTGGCGTTGATCGAGTACGGCGATCAAGTGATCCAGATCGTTGAGAAACTGCTCGGGCGACGAGGTAACCTCATCGAGCGAACGGGGACTGAACTGGATCTGCGGTTCATTCGATAGCACACCTGAGGCTGCGCCCCCCGCTGCTGCACTTCCTGTGCTTTCGACCGATGCCAACTGCAACAGGAGCAAGCCCAAGGTGTTGGCGGCGCCGGTGGCCACGGATTCGTTCTTGGCCTGCAGGTCCTTGAGCGTCCGCGCCGCCGTCAGAAGATCGACGATCTTGGTGCGCCGATCTACCAGCCGGTTCAATTCCCCGGTCAGCGAAATACGGCGCAGGCGCAGCAACTCATCGACCATCGCCTGTTTTTCGTCGATGTCCAGTTTTTTCTGATCGACATCATTGGCGCGGATGAAATCGACCACCGCCGCTTCGGCCGTCTGGTAACGCTGTTTGGCCGCCTCCACCTGCGGCCCCAGATCGACGTCCTCTGATTTGCCGGAGTAGATGCGATTGATGTAGAGGGCGTAATCGCGCGCCCAGGCGTTGGCCAGCTTGGCGGCAAAAACGGGGTCGTTGGAGCGGACCTTGACGCGAATGACGCCGTCGCGAACTTCGGAACTGACGGCGCTAACCAGATCGGAGGGCGTCTTGAAACGGGCCGGGATCGAGTCGAGCGACGATTGGAGGGAGGTGAACACCGTCTCGGCGATCGCCTCGTTGGTCACGACCGACGCCAGGGTGGTGAGGCCGTTGTTGGTGCGGCTGTCGCTGGCGAGGATGTCGGAGGTGGTGGTTTGGACGCGCGGCTCCAGTTTGACCTCGAAATCGCGCCGGATGGGGACGACGCCGGCAGTGGCTTCGTAGACAGAGGGACGACGGGCGACGTTGATGAAGCCCAGCACCCCGCCGATGACGACAGCCAGGATCAGTAGCCAGAGCCACCGTCTGAAGATATTAAAGATCTCACGAAGAAGCATATCTGATGGTCTCCAATGGAAGATTTGACGTTATCGATCGCGCGGTTGGTGCGCGAGGAAGGTCGGGGGGCGTGTTGCGTGTTCCGTGTTGCGTGTTCCTTGTTCCGTGGTGCGTGAAACATCCAGCGGAGTGAGCACGCCTACGTGCGAATGGGTGGCGTGAAACGTGGTGTGGAGGGCGTGGTGCGTGATAAGTTCGCTTGCTGTGACAGTGCAAGCAGCGGAAGTGTAATCAAGGCAGGCGACAGCCAGCAAACTCGGCGGTCGGGATGGTTGCGTCCCTTCTACTTACACGCCTTCAGGTCTTTGTCCAGCAGTTTTTGCGCTTCACCCGCCAGGCGGGCGTTGTCCGAACCGGCGACTACTTGCGCATAGGTTCTCGCCGCCTGGCATTGTCCCGCGGCCAGGGCATCGAGCGCCAGATAGTAGTTGGCCCAGGGTTCGTCAGGAACGATAGAGACGGCCTTCTCGAAGTAGGGGTGCGCTTCAGCCTGCCGTTTTTGGGCAACCAGAGCGCGACCCAGATTGACCAGGCCGGTCGTCCAGCGGTCATCCAGCGCCACGGCCCGCCCGAACGACTGCTCGGCCTCCTGCCATCGTCGTTGCGCCAGCAGCGTCAGGCCTAGGCTGTTCCAGGCCTCTTTGCTTTCGGGCGAGACCTCGGTCAGGCGTTGGCAGGCGACCAAAGAAGCCTCCAATCGCCTGCCGCTACGGTAGATGGCGCAGGCCCAAAAGTAGAGGTTACGGCGGTCGGGCTGGGCCGGTTCGGTGATGGCCGCCTGCACCCCATCGAGCAGGCGCATGGCGGTCTTGTTGTCGTCCTGCTGAAACGCCTGGCGCGCCTGCTCGACGGCCACGCCCCAATCGGTTGGCCCGGCCAGCACCTCGCTCCCCGCCGCCTGTGGTGTGACCGAGGCAAGACGCACAAGTAAGGCTAGGGTGGGATCGGCATAGTCGGCCCGAACCGCCTGTTGAAAATGCGCCTCCGCCTGTTCGCGGTCGCCGCAGGCCAGATCGATCAGGCCTTGCAGCCGTGACTGGCGGCCGGCAAAGACGCTGCTGGCTGGCAGAAGCCCGAAGGAGGGGGCCGCTTCACAGGAGCCGGTTGGAACCGTTTCCAGCCACCAGCCGGGGGTAAGGTCGGAGGCGGCCATGAACCCTGCCGTCTGCAGGGCCGTTCGGTTGAGCCGCCAAAGGCCGGGCAGCCGGCCCACCAACAGGGCCAGCAGGGCCAGGACGATGACGGCGATGAGGACGAAGTATTTCATGTCAGGGTGGCCAAGAGGCGTCGGTGTTTGCCTTTTTCTTCTCTGGCTTCTTCCGGTGTCTTCACGCTTTGACTGTCAACCATTGCAGGCGCCGATTCTAAGACGCACATCACAAAACCTCAAACCCTCGAACTATCACCCCAGCTTGGGCTAGCCTGTCTACCAAGGACGATTCACGAAATATCTGATACTCTTTTATGCGCGATGTGGTCAAGCGCCCGAAGACCGCGCCATCAGCCATGGTCGCCGGATGGATCACCAGTTCTACTGGACGAGTCAATTGGCTGAATTTTGGTCTGCGTACTACCTGCTCTAACTCTCCCTTACCATCAGTTGCACCAGGCATTTCTAGCGTGCCTGCTGGCATACGGGTCCCGTGCGCTTCAACAGCTTCAGACCATCTGGCGATGATCAGACCCTTGAGCCAGTAGAGAGGATGACGTAACTGGTGCTGTGTTGTAGAGATGCGTACCGGTATGGTGATCCGGCGATAGCAACGCATAGCAGGGATTTCCAGGGACTGTCCTATTGTTGCAACAGTCTGAAACAGAACGGGAAATACGTGGATATTCTGGTGTGTATTCCAGTAGTCAGGAGAGCCAGCCAGTGCCGAAAAACGTGTATATTGCGCATACAGCTCTCTCTGAATCTCGGCACGTCGAATCTGTCCACGCATCCACCGATTACGAAACTCGCCAATAGAAAGAAACTCGCCATCACTGTTTACCAGACTACCAATTTCTGCTGGTGGCAATACAGGTTTTCCAAGTGTAAGCGTCCAGTGAATACCTAATGAAGCATACGGAAAACGATCTCGCAAATCGCATGCTCCTGTGGCATCTGGCATATTGGTCATGACACATGTAGAGCGTACCGTTCCAGCTGCTAGACATTCTTCTATTGCTGTATTTACGGCCGGATGAAGCCCGTAATCATCGGCAGTGATTATCAGATGTGGCATGAATTCCTCAATATCTCAGAAGTTGAGCGAATATTATCAGAAAGATGTGCGACATAGCTGTAGAATAAGACACTCACCAGTCATTCACACATAAGGTGAAAACTTACAGAAAAAGAAACTTGCCGCCATATCAGGCGCTTGAAAAAAGACCTATTAACTACCGATCACCTTATGAAGATATAGCTACTCCTAATTCAACGCAGTCCCTCGAGAAGGCGTTTGTGCTCATCTGTAAGTACGTACATGTTTCTTGGCAGAGCAGCTATATTTTGTCGCCATTGATCCAAATCAGAAAAACGGGTAGAAAGAACGGTCTGCACACATGCATCCTTGTCCGCTAGATCAAGACATAACCCGAGACCTTTCGAGGCCACTACCTCGCCGTCCACCGTCCCTATCTGTGCAAACATAGGTTTCTGAAAATAACAGCCTTCATAGAAGCGGTTGCCGCGCGCCCATTTCGTGTTATTGATACCATGAAAGTGCGCAGCCCAGGAGACATCAACCTGACTGTAAAGGGCAGGTAGATCATCGGGCGAGACAAAGGAGCCACGGTAAATCATACCCGGTGTGGCTGCCAAATCCACTTGGGCGGTAGCAATGTCGTTAAGGATACCGGCTACCTGTACTTGGACGCGGCCTTCGCTTACCCGCGCTACCTCCTTCAGCACCTCCCAGGACGCCCGGCAGCGAATGTGACCGAAATAGCCGATGCGCAGCACACCATCATTCGGGCGCGACACAGGTGTGAAGACCGGCATCGCCTCGGCCATCAATTTGTTCTCGATGACGAGATACGGTACTTGAACCCCCTGGACACCCTGATAATAGCCAGAAACAAACGCTTCCGAGGTGACCACCAATAGGTGGACGCGGCGCAAAAGAAAGCGTTCAAGCCAGCGCAGTGCGACTGATTGAGGAGTCTGCTGTGTGAGGATGCTGCGAATGTCTGTGGCTTCGTAGACGAGCTTAGGGGCCCGGCTAAGGCCACGCGTGGCCAGAAAAGCCTGCAGCAGGATGTCCAGTCCAAATGCGTAAACTACATCGGCGCTCTCGGCTGCCTTCCGGATCGTGGTCATTGCCCTTGCCAAGGGAACCAAGCGCTTGTAATACCTGCCGTGCGAGATCGAACCCAAGGATACATACTCCGCGGGCCGCAACTTGCTCGGGTAGTAGTCGCGTTCGAATGAGTAGATGTCGGTCTCGACGCCCAAGTCTTGCAAGCATCTGATCCTCTTATAGCAGTGAACGGCCGATTGCACCGGCAACACAAAAACGATCTTGGTCATGCTTCTCGGTAAGGCGCCAAGCATCCTGGCTGGATGGCTGCTGCGCTGGTCAAGGGAACAAGAGAAAGAGCCAACGTTGGGCTGGGCGAAGACAAATCAATGACGCGTTTCAAGCAGCGAGCAGCGTGCGATAAAGGTCGGCCGTGCGTTCGGCAATGGCCGGCCAGCCAAGCTCGGTGAGGACGTAGCGCCTGGCTCGCTCCGCCTTCTGCCTGGCTTCGGCGGGATGGCTGAGCACGAACGCCAGTTGCGCGGCCAGGTCGTGGGGCGCTTCAGGCTGACAGACGAAGCCCAAATCCTGCCCGCGGATGATCTCGGCCATGCCCCCTACGTCGCTGGCCACCACCGGGATGCCCAGCCCCAAGGCCGAGAGCAGGACGCCGCTCTGATCGATGTAGAGGTAGGGCAGGACGATGGCATCGGCCACAGCAAAGTAGAAGGCCAGTTCGGAAGTGGGAAGGTAATCGAAGCGACAATGCACATTCGCTTCCAGGCCGCGCAAACGAATGCAGTCGCGCAAGACCTGTTCTCTCTCAGCCGTGGCCTTGCCTACCAGCAGCAATTGCAGGTCGGGATGCTCTTGGCGCAGGAGGGCGGCGGCCTCGATCAAGCCCTCGGTGCCCTTGTAGGGCCGCATGTGCCCGAAATGCAGCAGCAGGGGCCGAGCAGGGTCCAGCCCCAGCCGTTTGGCGGCCTCGGCCCGCGGGGGCAAGCTCAGGCGATGGAAGAACGGCCCCATCTGCACCACCGAGACTTTGACGGCGGCGATGCCGAAGCGGTCGACAATCTGCTCTTTCTGATAGTCGGTATGGACGATGATGTGATCGACCAGGTGATAGAGGCGAGCGTAGCCGGCGATGAGGGCGGCGTTGTCGTGGCGGTCGGGAGGCAGCACGTCGTGCACGGTGTAGACGATGTGCGAGGAACGGGCTTTGAGCCAGTCCAACCAGCGGGCCTCGAGCGAACTGCGCCCGAAGAGCGACAGAAATTGAATGTGGATGATCGGTTTCGGGCGGGCAAACAGCAGGCCGGCCGCTGCATAAAACTCGTTGAGGAAATAGTCGTAGCCCTGGACGGGCCGGCCAAACAGCCGGCCGGAGCCTCTCGTCAGACCATGCAGGCTGGCGCCGTGGATGCGGGGCATGTCGGCGGGCAGGGGATAGCTGCGGTCGCGGAGGGCAATGGGCGCCCAAAGGCTGAAGTCATCGACATGGTATTGGAGCGCCGTGGACAGCTCGACATCGTAATGAAAGAGCGAGAACGACGGGTCCACCATGCGGACGTGAAGGGGGGAGGGCATGGGCGGTGTTCAGTGGTCAGTATTCAGTCGTCAGTATTCAGTCGTTAGTCGTCAGTATTCAGTATTCAGTATTCAGTCGTCAGTATTCAGTCGTTAGTGGCTAGTATTCAGTGATAAGCGGTCAGTATTCAGCATTTGGTCGTCAATGGTCAGCAACCGCTGATTACCGGTTACTGATTACTGAACACTGAAAACTGAAAACTGATTACCAGGGCTTTCCGTTTCTCATTTGATGCAAGAGAACTCCTCGATAGTGTGTCATGCTGAGCGGGTCAATCGGCCAACTTACATGGTGAAGACCATACCAGCGAAGCATCTCGCGCGTCTTAGGTCAGCACTAACGGAAAGGCATCATACAATTCATGAGATTTGGATGGCCCACGCGAGATGCTTCGCTGGAATTCCTCTGCAACAACCTTGTGTGATCGACCCGCTCAGCATGACATAATTAGCACTCTGACGCTTTACGACTCAGTGGATATGAGAACCGGAAAGCCCTGACTGATTACTGATTACTGATTACTGATTACTGATTACTGATTACTGATTACTGATTACCGATTACCGATTCCTCTTCCTTGCAGACGAAGACGAAGGGTCACCAGTTTGCCCATGAGGGCCGGGTAGGCGTAGGCAAGCCAGGTGGAGCGGCGTCTGGCCGAAAGGAGAAGGGCGGAGGCGATCAGGCGACGGCGATGGCGCGGCTGCCACTGGATCGATTGCCGCAGGGCGGCTTCGGCCTTGTCGTACTGGCCTTGCTGGAGATAGATCAGGCCCAAATAGTAGTACTGGCGGCCGTAGAAGGTCGGTCGAGCAGCCAGCGCCTCGGCGGGTGTGTCGGGGCGTCGGAAGTAATTGTCGAGGATGGCGATCTCGCTCAGGCGGGTGGGGCTGCGGTCGCGCACCGATTTCGATTCGGGGTGCTCGCGCATGGTGGCCAGCAGGGCTGGCTCGTAGTAGATCGGGGTGCGCCCGGCCATGCGCAGAAAGAGATCGCGATCCATGGCGAAATGGATCTTGCTGTCGAGCGGGCCGAACTGTTCCCAGGCGGCCCGGCTGAAGAAGCTGGCCGGCTGTGGCACCGTGGCATAGATGGTCAGGGTGCGCAGACTGTAGGGTTTGCCCAGGCAAACGCCGATCTTCTCCCCCGCCGGGTCGGTAAGCAAGGCGTCGCCGTAGATCATGCCGGCATCGGGGTGTCGGGCAAAGAGATCGACGATGGTCGAGACGGCGCCCGGCAAGAGGGTGTCGTCCGAACAGACCCAGGTCAGGATGTCGCCGGTGGCGTGGGCAAAACCCTTGTTGATCGCATCCGATTGGCCTTTGTCCGGCTCGCTCACCCACCAGGCCAGCTGCGATTCGTATTTGCGGATGATCTCCGGGCTGCCATCGGTCGAGGCCCCGTCGACGATGATGTATTCGATGTCGGGGTAGTTCTGGCCCAGAATCGATTGGATGGTTTCCTCGATGAAACCGGCCTGGTTGTAGGAGGGGGTGACGATAGAGACTTTTGGCACGGGAGTCAGTGGTCAGTGGTCAGTGGTCAGTGGTCAGTGGTCAGTGGTCAGTAAACAGTGGTCAGGGTCGCTGATCACTGAATACTGAATACTGAATACTGAATACTGACCACTGATCGCGAAGATGGTTACCAGTTATGGTCGGTCTCGTATCCCAGATCGATCAGCAGGTCTCCGGCCAGTTCCTTGAACCGGGCCTTGTGTTCGGGGGTGAAATGGTTGCGCCAATCGCCCGAAATGCCTTTGCGGGCGAAGGATGAGGCGTCTTCTTGACCCGGTTTGCGTCCGCTCACCTGCTCGAAGGCGTTGCGAGCTACGGCCTGTTCGATCAGCGGCGCCGGCACCTCGCCAAGAACGAAACGACATGCCGCCCCAAAAACGCCCAGGGTGTCCGCCCGCAGGCGCTCATAAGTGATTTCCACGCTCATGGCCGGGTCGCGATGGGTGCGCCAATCGCGGATCCACTGCACTTCCGAGGCCAGGAAGTGATCGATGTAGTAGTGGATGCCCTGCTCGACCGAAAGCGACGCCACGGCCTCGCGCAGGTAGTGGTTGGACCGATTCTTGGTGATGAAGAAATACCAGCTGACAACGGCATCGCGCAGGTCGCGATAGATGATCACATAGCGCAAGCCCGATTGCTTCAGCATCTGTTCGTTCTGCGCCGACCAGTAGGTGTGGAGATGCAACACGGCCAGGTTGCGGTCATAAGCGCGAAACGTATCCGCTTGCAGGTTGTAATCGGTCGGGGTGACATGGTGCGGTTGGAAGCCGTAGAAGCCGGGGATGCCACAGAACATGTCGCGCAGCCAGGTCGACCCTGATTTGGGCAAGGCGGCGATGAAGACGATGTTTTGGCGATAGCGGCGATGGTAGAGCAGCCACTTGGCCCGAGCCCGGAGCATGTGCGCAGGGCCTCGGATGCCTGCCGGAAGCATCTTGGCAAGGGGATGGGTCATTCGATGTCAGTCCTGGTCGAGAAAGGCGGCATAAGGCGTGCCCTGGAGTGCCTGGGCCACCTGGTCGTAGTTGGCGATGGCTGCGCGCAGGGCCACGGGCGACAGTTTGCGATAGGAGGTCGTCACGACAGCCGGCTCCAGTCCGAGATATTCGCAGATTGTGTTTGCGGTCGTCTGATGCCTGGCTTCATCAGCAAGATGGTCCTCATAGGTCAACGACAAATGCGGCACGGTTTGCAGTGATCCGGCCTCGAAAGCGGCCAGGCTGGCGCTGCCGTGCAGCCATTGCATCAGCACTTGCGGGTCGACGACGATGGGCGCCGACGGCACGGTTTCCGAGGTCCTGGCATGAAAGCCGAACTCCCTGGCCCGCAGGTTCGACAAGGCATGCCGCAGCAGGTCGCGACGGCGGAGGTAGATCACCCGAAAGCCGTGGTCGTACAACTGACGCACGAAGACCGTGCGCTGCCGAAGCGGCTGCACCTGGCTGAGTTGATAGCTGAGGATCTTGCAGCCGTAGACCGAGGCCGAGGCATTGGCGCAGTGGGCGAGCACGTGCTCGAGCGGCCAGAAGACCGGGCGGGAGAGGATTTCGCCTTCACAGACGATCGACGGGTGGGCGTCCAGCAGGCTCACCAGGGTGGTGGTGCCCGACCGCCCGCGGCCAAAGATGACAAAACGGGTAGTGCTCAGGGCGGGGCGCAGGAGCCGGTATCTTGCCAAATGCAGGACATGGTCGGCGTAGGCTTTTAGCCCGCGCAGGTTGAGTGTCTCACTCATGTTCAACCGCCCACAGACGCCAACCGTCCCGGTCTGTTGCCTCCATGACCGGGACGGGCTGCCCAACAAGGGATTGCCAGAAGGGTGTGTATCGTCGTTCAGACTGCCAGCGGCAGCCAACGCACCGGCGCCCAGTGACCGCTTAGCACATAATACAGTCGCACTTCGCCGCTGGCAGCGTTCTCGGCCCGCTGAACGATGTACTGGGCGCCGCTAAAGGTCGTCTCGAATTCGTTGGAAGTGGGGATGAAGCCGTCGCGGAGAATAGTAGCAAGCAGCGCCGCCTGACGGTTGATGCGCACGAAGGGCACGGTCTTTGCCGCCTCGCGCAGGGTGTTGTCGAGCAGGGGCGCCGTCGCCAGAAGGGTGCGGCGCACGGCCTCGACATCGGGCAACAGTGCCAGTGCTGTCTGCACGGCCGCCCGGCCTTTGCTCTTCTCGACCGCGACCAGCAGCGAGTGGAAGGAAAGCGCCTCGCGCCAATGATAGGCGCGCAGGCTGAGACTGAAATCGGGGTACATCCAGATGTCGACGTTGTTGCCGGTCAGTTTCATGGCCGGGTCCTCGTCCTCGTCGCCGGCGTCCATACGGTTGATGGCCCAATAGAGGATGCCTTTGGCGCCAAAACGCCAGGCGTCGACCACCATTTGGATGGCAGGCAGGCCTCCGGTGGCCATATAGAAGGCCGGGTGCCGGGCGGCGCCATAGAACCACAACTCGACGCCGCTGGGGATGAGGCTGGCCGGCGACGTCTGCTGCCAGTCCCACTTGGCGTGCGCCAGCACATAGCGCCCATAGTGGATGCGGCTATCCGCCCACCGCTTCAGGGCGGACTCGGCGAAGGCCGTGCCGCCCACCATCACCCCGGCTGCAGCCCCCGACTCGGCGAGGCGCCTGACGCGGGCCATGCTGGTGGGGGTGTCGTAGCGGCCGCCGGCTTCATCGACATGCACCCAGGCCCTGAGGCCGGTGCGGGCCTGCCACCTGGCAATGGCCTGGTAGAAGGCTACCAGGTTGGCCTGGTCTTGCGGCACACCGTTGGGGGCAAAGGCGCCCGGCCGGGTCTGGCGCAAGTAGAGGCCGATCGATTGCACCATAAATTCGCGCCCGTACTCGGCCAGGTATTGGTCAGCGCTGCCGTAGCTGAATTCCTGGCCGTCGAAGTACTGGCTGCTATCGGATGTCGATCCCTTACCCAGGAGCCACAGCCACCAATGCGGTTGGTAGGGCGTCAGGCCGAGCCCGTGGAGTCGTTCATGCCAACTCTGGATGATCTCGGCCCGTTGCGCCGCTGTGGTGGCCTTGAAATGGCCAAAATAGCGATCCCACAGCGCCGGCTCAACGTCCGTCCCAAAGGCTGTTGACAACACCGGCGTCTCCGGCGCCTTCACTGCGCCCACATTCAGGATCACGTCATCATTGCCCACTCGCAAGGTGTAGCGGCCGGGTGTTTGGCTGCGCAGTTCCAGCAGCCAACCGTCTTCAGGCCCGGTTTCCCGCTCCATCTCGCTCCCGGCCACCACTTCATAGGCCAGACCCTCGCGGACCGGCGGATAGGGGTAGCCAATGGCTCGGCGGCGCACAGGCAGTGGGTGGACGCATTTCAGCGACCACTCCACCCCACCGGGGGCGGTGACGCTGGGGCGCGAGCCGGGCACGAAGGCCGTCCGCCATTCGCCGCTCATGGCATGAAGTTCGCCGACCGGGGCCGCCGGTACGGGATCAGCCCACAAAGGCTGTCTGACATCCAGGATGGTCATGAGATTACCTCCGCCGTGATGGCTCGTTTGGTTCGAGGGTCGGAAAATCGGTGGATCGCCGCACCATGTACAGCGCTACAGCGCCGACGTTGCACCATTTGCGCACAACGGCGGCTGAACCATGGAAAGAGAGTTCGAACGCCACTGCACCTAGATTTATTCAGGAAAGCTAACAGTCAATCGTTGGTCATACTATTCATATCAAAGAAAAAGTCAAATCGCTCAAAAGCGGGTCGGCGGCGAGATGACGCTTTCTACTGGCCGCGCCTCGAAGCCGCCAGACTTCGCCGACTGACCGGCCCGACGCCGGCCCGACGATCCAAGGTCGCCAACTTGAGGGCAATCCCCAAACAGATGGCGGTAGCATGGACGAGCGGCAGATGCCCCCAATAGTAGCTTACCAAACTGACCAGGAAGGCATACATCAAGTAGCCGCATAGGGCCGCCTTTTCGATCCTGAACTCATGGAATCGCAAATTGCGCAAGAGATAGCTCGTCAGGAAAATGATGCTTGAGAACAGGGCGATCACGCCAACAAGGCCATAGCTGAGCAGAAAATCAAGGATGATGCTGTGAGGATAGGAATATCTGCCGCTGAGGTACGGATGCGGAAAGGCGGCGCCGATGCCCAAACCAAAGAGCGGATTCTCCCTGATCAGATTCCAGGCCAGCCCATAATACTCAAGCCGCCCGCCGTCGATGCGGCCCTCGGAAGCGCCGGTGGTGGGATTGACCTTCAGGAAACGATCGTAGAAGATGAGCACATACTCCCTGAGAAAGCTCGAGGGTGTGATGAGTTCGAGAAAGGCGACTGCTGCCACAATCATGGCGATCAGCAACAAGGCCCGCCCGAGGATGCTGGCGCCTGATAGCCGGCGATGAAAGAAGAAAACGATCAGGAGGACCAGCCCGGTGAGCAGAAGCGTGAAGAACAAAGGCACCACCACCGGTTTCTGAAGTCGGCTGATTACGCCCAGAATGGCAACGCCCAGAATGATGCCATTCCTCAGCACCTTTCCTGGTTCGGTCAAATACCTGACCAGCCAGTAGACAGAGGCAAATGGTATCACATATTGGAACTCGAGTAACTGAAAATTGACTTCACCCGCTCCCATCAGTTTGGCAACCACACTCATCAGTTCGAAAAATGCCATCATCGTCAAGAAATAGGCGATGGCTCTGACCAGGCGAGCGCCAACTTTCTGGCTGGGAACGGCATAGACGACACCCATGGTCACGAAGAAGAGGATGAGCATCCCTTGCTGATAGTCCGGTAGATAGAAATTTTGACCAAACACACCCCGCAACAAGCCGGTGAACAGGCCCACCGCCACCAAGGCGAAGAAGATGCCGAGACCCAGGCGCCCGGTGGATGCATCGCCCAGATGCCGTCGCTGTGTGAGGGTGTGGGCCAGCGAAACTGCCAGCAGCAAAGACACCCCCAACGTGACCGGACGTGCGTAGACACCGAGAAAGCCATAGCCAAAATTCGTGACTACGGCAAACAGCCACAGGCTGTAGAACGCCACTGTTCCCAGATAGAAATAGAGAGCGTTGAGGGGCGTAATGGCGTCAGCGAGGATGAATCGCAACGGTTTGGCGCCCGGTCGCAGACGATAGCTAAGCATTGGCAATTGCAAGAGGAGACGAAGACGCCGACCTGCGGGGGGAGAGGCGCGTCTGACGGTAAAGGTCGAGATACTGTCCGGCGACCCGGCTGGCCTCGAACGACTGTCGCACCCTTTCTGGCGCCTGTGCGCCCATCCGATGGCGCAAGGCATCATCGCTCAGCACCAGATCGATGCCGTGGGCCAGATCATCGGCCGCCTGCGGCCGGGCCAGGTAGCCAGTCTGGAGGTGTTCGATGATCTCGGGGCAGCCGCCGACATCGAAACAGACGCAGGGCGTGCCACAGGCCAGGCTCTCGACCAATGAGTTCGGCAGATTTTCGGCCAGCGAGGCCATGACAAAGACATCGGCGGCGGCATAGCACAGCGCCATCAAGGTCTCGTTGTCGACTTTTCCCATCTCGATCACAGGGATGTCATGCAAGGCGTCGGTGATCTCACCGGCTTTGCCGCCGACCAGAAGCAAGGTCGAGTTGCGCTGCACGTGCTCAGGCAACGAAGCCAGGGCCTGGCGCAGATAGCGGGCGCCCTTGCGCGGATCGGCCAGCGACGCCGCCCCAAACATGATGATCTTACGGTCGCGGGGCAGGCCCAGCGCCTCGCGCGCCACCGGCCTGGCCACAGGCCGAAAGAGATCGAGGTCAAGCCCGTTGGCAATGGTGTGGATGGGGAAGCGGTTGAGCAAGGGGCTTTGCCGCATCTTGCCGGCCAGCCAGTCCGACGGGCACACCGTCACCAGGCGCGAGCGAGCATAGGTGCGCGCTTTCAGACGCCACATGGTGGCAGTGAGGTCGGTGCGAACTGCGGGCGAGTCATCCAGGCGGGGACAATTGCCGCAGCCGGTCAGCCAGCGGTTGCAGTCATCGGCGGCGGCGAAGGCGCAGTGGCCGCTGACGGCCCAGAGGTCGTGCATCGTCCATACCAACGGCGCCCTACGGCTGAGCCTGGGCAGGGCGCGGGTGGAAAGGTAGCCGCCGTGGCCGAGATGGAGGTTGACGATGTCGGCCTCCCGCAGCCAGGGATGCTCCGGTAGACGCATCGAGGCCGGGTGGAACAGATATTGCAGGCCGAACTCGTCCAGCTTGCGGCCCACCACCTGGCTCAGGCCGCGGCGGAAAGCGCCCTTTTCGAAGATCTCGACGAAGGGATCGTCGGTGTATTTGCGCCAGACCAGCATGCGCGAATCGTGGCCGGCGCGACGCAGGGCCAGATGCAGCCGCCGGGCGGCGATGGCGGCCCCGCCCTGCGAATCGGTGAGGTTGATGTGGACGATGCGAAGCGGTGCATTCGTCGTCTCGGATGGCGCCATCGTCTACCAGTCCATGTCCTTCTCGTAGCCCAGCTCGATCAGAAGTTCGCCGGCGGTGGCTTTGACGCGATCCTTCTGCGCCGGCGTGAAGTAGTTGCGCCAGTCACCGCTGACGCCCTTGCGCACGAAGGCTTTGCGGTCCTCGTCGCCAGGGTTGCGGCCGGTGACGCGGCGGAAGCTGTTCCGTTCGACGGCGGCGGCGATTGCCTGATCGGAGATGCCAGGCCCCAGGCAGGCGCGCGCCAGGCGGCCAAACGTACCCACGGTATCACGGCGAAGGGCCTCATAGCTGACCTCGTGCCCCCATTCAGGGTCGAGATGGCCGCGCCAATCGCGAATGAAGCGGGCGCGCACCGGCAGCAGACGGTCGATGTACCAGTCCAAACCCTGCTCCAACGACATGGCCGCGATTTTGTCGTGAAGGACGTGTCTGTTCTGCACTTCGACGACATAGAAATACCAACTCACGGCGGTGTCGCGCAGGTCGCGATACTGAACGATGTAGGGCACCTGTTCGTGACGCAAGACCTCGCTGGCTTCGGGCGTCCACACGGTATGCAGACGGACGACCGCCAAGCGCCGGCGATAGGGGTCGAACATGCCTGGCCGCAGGCTGTGATCCAGCGGTGTGATATGTTTGGGGAGGTAGGTATGAAAACCCGGCAAGGCATTGAACATATTGCGCAGCCAGGTGGAGCCGGATTTTTCCAGACCGAGGAGGAGAACGGCGTGATGGTCGTAACGCCGGCGATAAAGATACCATTCAGCGGCGCCTTTCAGGTTCACGGCCGCCCGCTTCAGGGTTTGCATGGGCTTCATGATTCAGATCAGTGGTCGGTGGTCGGTGGTCAGTGGTCAGTGGTCAGTAATCAGTGGTCAGTGGTCAGTTGGTGGCTGGTGGTCGGTAGAGTAAGGTGGAGGAGCGGGTGAGTCTGAATGACCTATGGGCTGAACGCTGAATCTCAATCATCGAAAAACGATCTGAGTTCGGTGCCGATCATACTGTCCTTGAGTTCAGCATAGTTGGTGATGATATCAGAGAGTTTTCTGGTATTTTGTCTTCTTAGGGTCGTCTTTGGTGGGTGTTCGGCCAGAGAGAGGAAATCCGTCACCCTCCCAAACTCCGTCTCGGGCTGATTGACCAGGTCCTCATACGTGAGCTCCAGCACCTGCTGATCGGCAAACAGCAGCAGGCGGCTGGACTGCATGGCGCGCGTCTTCTCATAGGCGGATTGAAGTTCGGCTGGCTCGATGTGAAACACAGGCGCTTGCATGTCGATCGGTGATCGTTGTCCGCGAATGGACCATACATCCTGTTGTTCGGCTATCTTTCTGGAAACGTAAGTGCGGAGAAAATTGAGCCGGGTGAGATGGATGAGGCGCAGGTTCTTCAGCCCCGCCAGCGCCTGCCAGAGTCCGCTATCGGGGTCGTCGAAAGGCTGATTGTAGAAGATCTTGAAGCCAACCGCCTTGATCGGGCGCGGGTGGGGCGAAAAGACCTCGGCCAGCATGTCCTGGTACGGCTTCCCATCCAGCCGGCTGAAGTATTCGCCATAAACCTCTACCTGAGGATGGGAACGGAGAAAGGACATCAACATGCTCGAGCCGGTGCGCGAGCGCGTGAGCACCAAAAAGCGCGTATAGGCGCTATGACCGAATGCCCGCGTCAGCCGCCGATTCACAGCCTCGAACAGACTCACCCGCTCCTCCACCTTAATCAGTGGTCAGTGGTCAGTAATCAGTAATCAGTAATCAGTGGTCAGTGGTCAGTGGTCAGTGGTCAGTGCACCATACCCCAACTGACCCAACACCGCGCCAAATTCCCGGTTGAGTTGTGCGACTGTTTCCTGGCTCAGTTTGCGTTGGTAGTCGCCGGGTGTGATCTGGCGCTTGTGCCGGAAGACATCCTCTTCTTCAACCAGGAAGTCATCCTTGAACTTCTCATAGAATGTCTCCTGCATCCGCTCCAGCGGGTCCTTCGACTTTCGCAACAGGCCCAGCCCCGCTTTCTTTTCGGCGGAGATTTGGCTGAAGGCAGAGAGATAACGGCCCAGCCAGGTGTGGTAGTCAGCGACCATGTCTTCGTAGCGGACAAAAACCACGTTTGGGCGGCCCAGCAAGGTGGCGCACAATTCCGCATAGCGCTGGCTGAGCTTGGGCGCTCGTTCGAGCACGAAGGCATCGACGCCCTGTTCTTCCCATTGCCGCCGCAGATCGTCGCTGGGATTGAAACTCCTCTCCGAGCGGGTGTGGCTGTAGGTGGAAGAGAAGTAGGCCGAGGTCAGAGCATCCCTGGGGTCGCGCAGGTGCAGGATGACCGCGTAGGAACCGATGTCGTCAGGGAAGATCGGCTCCGCCTCGCCGGCGCGAATCGGCCCAAAACAGCCGCTTCTGGACTCATCTTCGATGAAGGCTTTCCATGACCGGCGCTTGATTTCATCGCCGTAGCCGACTGTTCCCACTGCGTTTGGCGAATAAAACGCTATCCCTAACTCTTTGGTGATGTTGAGCGTCAGTTTGTGCAGAAACATCGACGCCGCTTTGTGCACGGTGTAGATCAAGATATCTCTCATGGTCTCTTCCTTGCTGTAGATGGCTAGCCAAAGAAATGATACTCGGTCCTGAAACGTGATGCGTGATGCGTGAAAATCGCCGACGTTTTCTCACGTTTCACGTTTCACGGTTTACGACCTTCATAACAAATCAACCTGGCGGTCAATAAATCGCTTGAGGGTCTGTTCCCGGCCTCAACCCGCGTCCTGATACCAGCGTTCGAGGTCGAACTGCCGGGCAATGCCAAGCACCGCCTGCACCTCGGCCTCGGTCAGCCCCTCCCAGAACACCCTCATGCCACGCGCGGCGATGTCGTTTTCCGACGGCGCGAAGCCATGCAGGGTGCGAAGGGTGGTCATCGAGGGGACGAAGAGGTGAGCGGGGTGGATGGGCGTCGAGCCGAACCCCAGATAGGCCAACAGACGCCGGGTGGTCTCGAACGGCTGGTGGTAGAAATCCTCATACCGAAACACTGGCAGGCCAAAACGCTCGAGCTGAGCCGCCGCCAACAGCGAACTGACGCCCCACATCACCGCCTGCTGTTCCAGGGGCGTGGTGGCGCCAGCGATGACCGGCAGGCGCGGCCTCAGCCAGTCCTGCACCTCCGGTTCGCGCTGGAGGATGCGTTCGCGAAACATCGCCCAATGGCGCTCCCACCCGAACTCGTTCCAGAAGTTGCGGCGGCGGCGGATGGAGGCCAGCACCGCGCAGGGATGGCGCAGGACGAAAACGATGCGGGCGTTCAACTGCTCGATCAATGAGGCGATCATGAAGTTGGCCCGGATTTCCTTGAACCCGATCACCTGGCACTGCGCCCAGACCATGTCCACGAACGAGGCGCTGACATCCTCCAGCGGCGACAGGAGGTGGTTGCGCAGCAGCCAGCGATGGCGGATTTCGCCGCCAAGCGCCCGCCGCCAATGGTCGGACAGGCGCTGATTGGGGGTCGCGAGCGAGCTGGGGGCGTAGCATACCTCGGCGGCAAAGTCACACACCTGCGGGTGCAGCGGCTCGAAGAGGATCAACCCGCCCAGCGTCTTGGAAACGATATCCGAAAGCCAGGTGGTTCCGGAGCGCCCGAAACCGAGGATGGCGATGGGGCGATTGCTCACGCCCCGGCCCCTTCGCTCGCCGCGGACAGCGGCGGCGATGCCCGCTCGGACATAGAGGCGGCGACGCGGGCCAGGATCTGGTCGAGGGTGGTGTGGGCGCGCCAGCCGCAGAGGGCCTGGATGCGGGCGGTGTCGGGGACGCGGCGGCGCATGTCCTCGAAGCCGGGGGTGTAGGCCTGGTCGTAGGGGATGAAGCGGATGGGAGAGCGGCTGCCCGTGACCTGCTTCACCCGCGCCGCCAGCTCGGCAATGGTGACTTCCTCGGTCGAACCGACATTGAAGACCCTGCCCACGGCGGCTTCGTGTTCGATCAGCGCCCACAGGGCCTGGGTGGCGTCGGCGACGTCGCAGAAGCAACGGCTCTGTTGGCCGTCGCCATAGACGGTGATCGCTTCGTCGGCCAGGGCCTGGCCGACGAAGCGCGGGATGACCATGCCATAGCGCCCGGTCTGGCGCGGGCCGACGGTGTTGAACAGCCGGGCGATGACCACGGGCAGCCCTTTTTCATGATGGTAGGCCAGGGACAGGAATTCATCCACCATCTTGGAGGCGGCGTAGGACCAGCGGTTGCGGCTACTGGCCCCCAGCACCACATCATCCTCTTCGTGGAAGGGGACGCGACTGCCCTTGCCGTAGACCTCGGAGGTGGAAGCGATGAGGACTTTGACCCGATAGCGGGCGGCGGCGGTCAGCACGGCCTCGGTGCCCATGATGTTGGTCTCGATGGTGTGGACGGGGCGCTGGATGATCAATTGCACGCCCACTGCCGCGGCCAGATGGACGATGACATCGCACTCGCTGGCCAGACGGTCGAGCACGGCCGTGTTGGCGATGCTGGCGATGGCAAAGCGGAAGCCCGGCCGGCCAACAAAGGGGGCGATATTTTCGAAGCGTCCGGTCGAAAGGTCATCGAGGACGGTGACTTGTTTGCCGGCGGCCAGCAGCATCTCGGCCATGTGGCTGCCGATGAAGCCGGCGCCGCCGGTGATCAGGAAGTGTTCGGGTGGGGCCATCATTGTCGAGTGGGAGATGGCTGCGGGTGTGGTAACGTCCGCAGCTTGTTGGAGACGAGGCGAAGATAACGCCGCATTATGCTCTCTCGTCTAAGCCGAAATGACCTCAGGTCATGGAGATCGGATTGGCGACCGGCGTGGGCATAATCGCGATGTGAAAGACAGCGGATCTCGTTGACATTGCCGATTGGGCCGTCTTGATTCAGGTCGACAGTGGCAATATGGTCGTGGTCCTGCCGGTCGATGACCAACACCGATCCCGGTGATGAAACCCGCTCTGGCCGCGGGGCATGGGCGGAAAGACCGATGACGACGTAACGCTCGGTGACGGACATGCCTTTGGCGTGACCATCGAAGACTAACTCACGCACCGCAGTAGGCGTTGCTTTGGGGATGATCACCCACTTCCCGGCAGCCGAGGCATTGTAGAACAGGTGCTGGTCATCGACGAAGACATTATGGCAACCGAAATGGGCAAGGCCAATCGTCTCCCGCACCTTGAAGCCGGTCGCCGGCGAGTGCTCAAAGAGCACAGCCTGGCTTGGCTCGCGGTTGTGATTGTGCAGCAGCGCCAACACCAGCGAACCGCACGGGAACACCGAGTTGACGTGGTTGATATCCTCATCACGGCGTCCACCAAAGTGATGCTCATGCCAGATGTCACCGGCATCATCCTGAAAGACGAGGCTATTGTGGGTCGTGTTGGTGATGTAAAGGCCGCCATTGGCGCGAGCAATCTGATGAACATAGTCCACAGGCTGCCGAAATGCAAGCTGCCCATCCGCCGCCCAAACGCCATTGTCCGGCTGGCGGCGATAGCGCGTGAGCAGCCGGTCGTCGTGTTTGGCAAGAAAGCCTGGGGCGCCCTCGGTTTCGAGGGCAATGCCGTAGTGATGGCCTGTGGCCAGAACCTGACGCCGGTGGAGCTGCAAGTGGTCGTCCAGATCCACCACTAACAGCATCGCATGGGTTGCTACTGCCAGTTCGAACATAGCTCCAGATTATTGTCGGGCAGCCGGGCGATCAGCCAGCAGAGGCTCGACCTGCGCCATCAGGCGAGGGATGCGGTGCTCGAAACAATGTTCGGCGAGGGTGCGCTTCTGCCCACGGCGGGCAACCTCGGCCCGCTCGTCTTCGTGTTCCAGATAGTAGATGAGTTTGTCCACACAGTCCTGCACGTTGCTGAAGGTAATGGCTTCGACGCCCGGCTGAAACAGGTCGGGCAGGTTGGGGAGGTCATCGGTCAGCAACATCGCCCCGGCGCCGGTGATCTCGAACAGCCGGAAGATGCTGGCGTAGGGGCCAGAGACCTCGGCATGGACATTGAGGGCGATCCTGGCCCGACGATAGACATCGTACATCTCCAATCCGTAGACGGGCGGATGCGCCGCCTGGCGGATGGCTGCCGGCACGGCGGCTTTGTCCATGTTATCCAACGAGACCCAGAACTCGATCAAGCCCGTCTCGGCCAACGCCGCCATCAGGCGCATGCGCTCTTTGTGCTGGATGGAGAACGAACCGACGAAGACGGCCTTGTGCTGGCGCGGGGCTTCGCCCGGATAGCGTTGCGCGCATCGCGCCATGAAGGTCGGTTCGAAGGCCAGGGGCATGTGGACGCTGGGCAGCCCCGATTCGTTGAAACAAGTGACGAACTGAGGGTAGGAGGAGAAGATGAGGTCGTAGCAGTCGATGAGGTCGAGATAGCGGGGAAAGGGGGCATCCAACTGGGCGACGACGACCGTGGCGAACTGGCGGGCCTGGCGGATGACCGCCGGTGAGAGGGGCGTGACCAGGGCAATCCAAAGGATGTCGGGCCGATAGCGCCTGACCTGCTCCAGGAAGACGGTGTCGAGGAGCCGCCGGCGATGGGTGGCATAGATCGAGCCGGCGCCGGTTTTGTCGAGCAGGGTTTCGACCGCAGGCGCCGACAAGAACGAGAACTGTCGGGCCAGGCGGTTCAGGCCGTTTTCGCGCGCCCATTGCAGCTGCAACTGAGCCACATTCGGCGCCACCATCTCCACTTCGTGCCCGAACTTGGGGAAATTGATGCCGTAGGCGTCGGCATAGCCGTTCAGGCTCTCGAACAGGATCGCCTGCAACTGCTCGTGGTAGGGCGCAGACGCGAGGCGCGGATGGGCGGCATAGAGCTTCTCGATCGCCGCGGGCGATGGGATGGTCGTTACCAGCAGGCGGCGTCCCATCGGCTGTTCAGGCTTTTGCCGGGCGCTGCGAGGAAGCTCTTCGCCGCGAGAGCAGGGTGCGATACTGTCGCCAGCGGCCGGTCATGCCCTGGACGAACCAGGCCGGGTGGGCCAGCATCTGGCGTAGGACGAAGCCATAGGCCTGAGCGCGTCGATTCGCCTTGATCCTGCCCTGGTAGCCGCGCACGATGAGCCGCCAATACAGGCGTTGCCCCTCCTGCCGGGTGAGATGCTTGAAGTATTCGGGGCGAAAACGGTCGGCTTCGGCCACGTAGTTGCCCTTCTGCGAGACGGTTTTGGAGCTATCGTGCAGGACGTAGACCGAGAAAACGTCGTCCACGATCATCGGCAGCAGGTCGGCAAAGAGCAGGCGCACCATGAACTCGGTGTCGAAGGTCAGATCCAGGTCTTCGCGGAAGTCCCCGGCCTTCTGAAAACACTTGCTGCGCCAGAAGCTGGAGGGCTGGTTGGTCGGCCAGCCATCCACCCACTGCGAGCGGTCTTTGGGCAGAGGCGGCATCTGGGCCACATAGCGGCCCGGATCGACATAGCCCACGCCTTCTTCGTAGTAACGGCAGACGCCGCCCAGCCAGGCCGCGTCGGGATGTTGGTCGAATAGCTGCGCCACCCGCCGCAAAGCGCCAGGCAGATAGAAATCATCGCTGTTGATGAAGGCGATGATGTCGCCGGTGCAATGGGTGAGCGATTTGTTGAGCGCGTGCGGCTGGCCGCGGTCCTTCTGGCTTTCCCAGTAGGCGATATGATCGGCGTATTTCTGGATCACCGCCACCGAATCGTCACGCGAGCCGCCATCCATGATGATGTATTCCAGGTTGGGATAGTCCTGCATCAGCACCGAGCGGATGGTGCGCTCCAGGAACTGAGCCTGGTTGTAGGAGGGGGTGATGATGCTGATCTTGGGCCAGGCGGTCTTGGGCCAGGCGGTCAGCGAGATGTGCTGAGCGGCGTCGTGGCCTTCGTTCCAGGGCCAACCGGTCTTGCCGGGCGGTGGGGGGGGTAAAGTTGGGGGCTGGGGGGCGGGTATTGGATTCAACGTTGCACCTCATCTATGTCATGGCCGACCACTGACCACTGCCTACCGCCCCAGCCGCCTGAGCAGCCGGACGGCGCCGGTCACGACAGGGCTATGGCGCAGGGATGCGCGGCGCTGAAAGCGATCCAGGTCGGACACAAAGGCATCGCCCAGGCCGGCAATCGTCGCCGCGAAGCGTTTTTCGGCGGCGTGGTAGAGGCCGAAATCGAACTCGTTGATCTGCTCGATCAAGCTTCGCGTCGCCGCCGGCACGGATTCGGCGGCGGGCCGGTTCAGGCCGACGTTGCGCCGCAGATAGGCGTCCATCTTCCAGCCCAAGGCTCGCTTGAGGAGGATGAGAGTCTCATCGAACTGTTCGGTGAAGCCGACCAGGGTGAAATGGCCCTCGATATTGGCTTGCGCCTGGGCCAGCATGTCGGCAGTGCAGGCGCCATAGGGGACATCTTCGCCCGCGCACAAGGCCCGCACCTGCCCATTATCGACGATGCGCGACACGCCGGCCAACATGAAATCGTGCAGGCTCATGTTCTTGCCGACGATGGTGGCGTGGTGGGTGTGTTCGGGCGAACGGAGAATATGATAGTAATGTGAGATGGTGCGCTCGACGGGGTCGCGCAGGAGGGTGATGTAGGTGGAGGGTTGGGGCAGCCAATTGTGCAGCCCGAACGACATATGGCCCTTGAGAACCTGTAGCCGTCGCCTCTCTGCCTCCGGCAGGGCCTTGAATTCGGCAATCGACTCGCGCACATGATGACCATCGATGGTGAAGATGCGCTCCGCCGGATACTGTCGCTCGATGATGGCGTGCAGGGTGGTGCCGCCCGATTTGGGGATGTGCAAGAAGATCACAGCTCGTCCCGCCGCGTCGGTAAGCGACGCTTGCGGTTG
This sequence comes from Caldilineales bacterium, assembly GCA_019695115.1. Lineage (GTDB taxonomy): Bacteria > Chloroflexota > Anaerolineae > J102 > J102 > SSF26. The sequence continues at coordinate 40,547 of JAIBAP010000021.1, forward strand.
CGCGTCGTTGCCGCCGTTGGCGGTTCTGTCAGGACTTCTTGCCATGATCCAACACCTCTTCTCCGCTCATATGCACCCAGTTGTGGCGCTGGCGCGCTCAGTGCACAGGGTAGTCCAGCGCCTTCAGCACCTGATCGAGTTCGGCGTTGAGTTGGGCAATCGTCGCCGGGGCCAGTTTGCGCTCATGGTCGCCCGGCATCAGCTGCCGGATGTGTTTGTGGACATCCTCGGCGGGCGGGACGAAGTCCTGGCGATATTTCTGATACAGCTGCTCATGCACCGCCGCCACTGAGTTGGGGGCGCTGAAAAGGCCCAGGCGTCGTTTGGGCGGCAAGGGGAGGTGGGAGAAGGCAGCCAGAAAGCGGTTCAGCCAGGTCGAGTAGTCGGTGACCATGTCTTCGTATTTGAGCAGGGTCACGTTCTCCTTGCCCAGCAGCCCGGAGATCAGGGTCTCGTAACGCTGTTTGAAGGTAGGAGTCTGCTTGAGGACGAAGACATCGACGCCTTCATCCTCCCACTGTTTTCTTTTCTCGTCGCTCGGGTTGAAGCGGCCCTCTTTGCGGGGGTGATTATAGACATTCGAGTAGTAGAGCGAAGTCAGGACATCGCGGGGGTCGCGCAAATGGAGGACGACCGAGAAGGTGGAGAGATCATCGGGGAGGATGGGGTCGGCGGTGCCTGCGCGGATGGGGCCAAAACACCCTTCGTGCGACGGGTTCTCGATGAAAGCCTTCCAGCTCACTCGCCTGATCTCGGCATAGATGTCTGCATCGCCGCGATTGTTGGGCGAGTAGTGGGTGATGCCAAACTCCTTCGCGACATCTTCCGAGATGCTGTGCAGGAACATCGAAGCGGCTTTGTGGACGGTGTAGACGAGGATGCTTTTCATGGATCAGGGGGCAGGGGGACGGGGAGGCCGGTGGAGGCGGATTGGTAGATGGCCAGCACCAGGGCCACGGATTTGCGCGCCTCGGGGCCGTTGGTCCGTGGCTGGCGGTCGTGGGCAATGGCTTCGATCATATCGGCGATGACGGCCAGATGGCTGCTGCCGTAGACCGAGGGCGGGTCGACCATCTGGCTCGTCAAGAGCTGGTGCTCGTGTTCTAGCTCGCCCTCGATCTTCCAGATCGTCTTGCGGTTGAGGGCCGTGCCGCCGACTTTGACCGAGCCGCGCTCGCCAAAGAGGGCGATCGAGCCTTCGAGGTTTTCGGGATAGGTGAGGGTCGAACCTTCGATCACGCCCAGGGCGCCGCCGCGAAAGCGCAGAGCCACGACGCCGGCGTCCTCGGCCTCCATGCGATGGGCCAACGTAGCGGTGTAGGCAAAGACGCTTTCGACTTCGCCCATCAACCACTGCAAGGCGTCGATGTGGTGGATGGATTGGTTCATCAGGGCGCCGCCGTCCATGGCCCAGGTGCCGTGCCAGCCGTCCTCGTAGTATTCCTGTGGCCGATACCAACGCACCGTGGCGTTGCCCAACAACAGCCGGCCCAGTTTGCCCTCATCGACGATGCGACGCACGTCCTGCATGGGCGGGTTGTAGCGATTTTGGAGGACGACGCAGAGCTTGCGCCCGGTCTCGGCCACCGTCTGCAGGATGCGGTCGGCCTCGGCCAACGAGAGCGCCATCGGTTTTTCGAGGATGACGTGCTTGCCCGCCTGCATGGCCTCGATGGCCATCTGCGGGTGCAGCCCGCTGGGGGTGCAGATGTTGACGACCTCGATGTCGGGGCGGTCGAGCAGGCGACGATAGTCGGTGTAAGCCTCGGCGCCAGCCTGGGCGGCGGCCCGCTGCGCCCGCCCCTCCACCACATCCGCCACGGCCAGTAGCCGGGCATGGTCGGCAAGATCATGCAACGACTGGATGTGCCGGAACGAGACGCGACCGCAGCCGATCAGACCAAAGCGGATCAGGTCGCCCATGCCTCAAGCTCACGGTAGATGGCCAGAAACTGGCCGGCGGTGGCATCCCAAGAGAATGCCCCGGCCCGCTCGATGCCCGCCCTGATTCGCTCTGCCCGCCCCGCGTCGCCTGGTGGCGCCGCCAGCGCTGCCGAAAGCGCCGCTTGTAGTCCGGCGGCGTCGGTTGGCTCGAAGTAGAAGGGGATGTCGCCGGCGACATCGCGGGTGGTGGGGATGGCCGATGCCACCAACGGACAGCCACAGGCCATCGCTTCCAGCAAGGGGATGCCGAAGCCTTCGTACAAGGAGGGGTAGACGAACGCCTGGGCCTGGTTGTAGAAGCGGCACAGAGCTTCGTCGTCGATGTTGACGTAGCTGCTTACGCGTTCTGTGACGCCCAGCGATGCGATCAAAGCGAGCTCCTGCGGCGTGAACTTGGGGCCTACCACGACCAGCGATACATCGTCTCGCCCAGACCAGCTGGCATAGCCGCGCAGCAGAAACTCGAAATTCTTGTAAGCCGAACGGTCGCCAACATAGAGAACATAGGGGACTGGTGGCGCCGATGGGCTGGCGCTCACCTCGTTCGGCGCCAGCCGCCTGAAGTCTGGGCTGGCCGCCAGCGTGACCAGACGCGTTTTCGAGGCTGCGATGCCGAAGAAGTCACACACATCCTGTCGGGTGGTAACTGAATTACAGATCACCAGGTCCGACGCATGGACGCAATCCCGCTTTGAGCGGCGCACGTCTTCGTGGCGTGGCTGATCGAAGAACTGCGGATATCGCTCTTCGATCAGATCGTGAACCACGACGGCAAAACGGCCCGGCCATGCTGGCGGCGGCGTGTAGTAGGTGGCCTGCCAGATCGTGGACCTGATAGGTTGGGTCCAGCGGTCGCGAGTGACACGCTTCAAACGCATGATCTGGCGTCGCCACAGCCGCCCGGGGCGCAGCAATTTTTGATAGGCGGGCATGGCGCGAGGCGTGATCGCCGCATGGGCCGGGGGCGGTTGCTTGAGCGCGCCATCTGTGATCAAGGTGATGCGCAGATCGGGCGCCAGGTTGCATAGCCGCGGCAGCACCTCATTGTAGAGGCGCGAGATGCCGCCCGCGGCCTGCCGCTGCCAAATCTCGCCATCGACGACCAGCCTCATACTGGCGCCGCCTCGCCGCCGGCGCTGTACTCGGCCGGGTAGATGAAGGGCCGACCGGGCGGGATGCCTTCGTGCAGGATGCCATCACAGATGATGTCGAGGCCAGGGTCGCCGCCCGGACGCAGGGGGGCGAGTGAATCGGCGCTGACCCGGTACGGCGGCCAGCCCGAAAGCGGCTCCATGACCGAGACCGGGATCATCCGCCGGAAGAAGAAGTGAAAGGCATATTTGCGCGCCCGCTGCATGGTGGCTTCATCCAGCCGAGCGCCTCGCGGCAAGGTATCGAGCAGATCGAAATAACCGGCGGCGTCGGCGGCGTCCATGGTCACGCCCTTGTTGCGGATCCAGGCTTCGCCGGCGACGATGACGGGGATGCCGAAACTGGTCAGTTCCACGCCGGTCTTGGTGCCGTAGATGATGACCGTGTCGCACTTGAGCATGATGGCGTAGGTGCTGATCTGGCTTTCGGGCGGGATGACGAAGACATTGGCGGGCAGGGTGGGGAAGGCGCGGGCGATCTCGTCGGCGATCTTTTGGCGCGAGGGCACCGTGCCGCGAATCTCGGCGGGGTGGACGCGGATGACCAGTTGAAGGTCGGGCCGGGCGGCGAAATAGGCGATGGTGCGCAGCACCCAGTCCAGCATACTGGGGAAGGCGTTGGCGGGATAGTGCAATTGCGCATCCCACATCACGTTCGTCAACAGGCCAATGAGCGGTTTGTTCAGGTCCAGCCCCAGCTCGGCCACAATGGCGCTCAGGTCTTCTTGCGGGTGCTCGTGGAACCACACCCAGTCGTGGGTTCCGTACCAGCGACTGACCAGATAATCCATGGTCTGCCGCTCCATTTCCGGCGTCCAGGGCAGGTTCTCCCAGGCCGAGGTCGGCTCGTTCATCAGCGTGTGGTGGTAGGTGTCATCGTGGCTGAAGATGAAGCAGCGCTTGCGATAGGCGGTGTTCCAGTTGACGACCCTCACCCCGCGCTGGCGGAGCACCTCGCCGATCAGCCCCTGGGGGACATAGATGCCGTGGTTGAAGCACGACGAGGCGAAATCGACCTGGTCGAGAAGACGCTGCGTGGCCCTGGTGGCCAGGATCGAAGCCTCGAAATAGCGGCGCAACACCGCCTCGCCATCGGGTTCGGCCAGCAGGTCGCCACGGGCGAAGTAACGCAGGGCGCCGGCCAGGGCGTGCTCGCCGACGGCCAAATCATCGAGACGGTAGGCCGGGATGTCGGCAGCGGCCACGTTCTGGGCCAGTTGCCGCGCTTCCTCGCGGGCGGCCGGGTCTGTCAGATCGCTGTAGCGATGGACAGGGAGACCCAACGGCCCGTAGATCGCCTGGCCATCGCCCCAGCAGCGGGCGCAGAGATGCGTCTGCGGCCCCCCGGCCACAAACTTGGCGTGCTGTTGCGGCCTCTTGAGCGTGGCGTGCATACAGGCCGGCAGAAAGGCGTCGCAAAGCAGGAAATGGACCTCGGCCCCGCGCAGGGTGAGGGCGATGCCCAATAAGGTTTCGACCGGTGTCAGGCCCTCGTGACCGCCGACGCTGGTGGCGACGAGGACTTTGGGGCCGCCCCGCGCCCTGAGCCTGGCATCATCCCACTCAGCCCGCTCTGTCTCGAGCAGCCGCTCCCAGGGAACCAGTTCGACTGTCTTTTCAGCCGGCAGCGGGGCCGGTTGCGCTGGCGACAAGAGGCGCGCGAGCGTCCGCTTGATAGCCCGCCTGGCAGTCTGGATCAAAGTGAGTTACCTGGCTTAATGCGAGAGTTGCTCAAATTCAGGAGCGAGCAGCGATGATCAGGCCCAGGCAGACGATCAGCACACCCAGCCAGCGGCCGGTTGAGACCTGCTCGCCAAAGACGACGCCCGACAGGGCCAACACAAGAACGATGGCAAGGGCCATGAACGGGTAGGCAAAGCTGATGTCGCTGCGCGAGACGGCGCCCATCCACAGGACGGCTGCCATCACCGCCGAGGCCAAACCCACCACTACCTTGACATTGGTGAAGGCTGCGCCCAAGAAAGCGGGCAGCGCGGCCAGGTCGCCCGGCACAGCGCCTACCTCAAGCATGCCTGCCTTGAGTGACAACTGGCCCAGTACGGTGAAGAAGATGGTGCCGCCAATAAAGAGATAGACAAACATCGGTTTTTGGGAACTCGCCACGAGAACAAACCTTCAATCCAGGGAAAAGGCCGTTACTGCTTCGACCACCTGCATCTGTTCGGCGTTGGTGAGGGAATTGTAAAAGGGCAGCCGCAGCAAGCGGTCACTGACATCTTCGGTCACCGGGCAGTCGCCAGGCTGACCGCCCAAACGCCGGCCCATATCGGAAAGATGCAATGGCAGGTAGTGAAAGACGCTGAGGATGCCCTGGGCCTTGAGATGATCGATCAGGTTTTGGCGGGCTGCGAGTGACGGCAACAGCAGATAGTACATGTGATAGGCCTGGTCGCACTCTGCCGGGATGATCGGCCGTCGCACACCCTGCTGCGAGGCCCATCCCTCCAGACACTCGTCATAGCACTCCCAGATCTGGCGGCGCCGGGCCTGGATTGTCTGACGCTGCTCCAATTGCGCCAGGAGAAACGCCGCCAGCAGATCGGAAGGCAGATAGCTGGAACCGATGTCCACCCAGGTGTATTTGTCCACCTGCCCGCGAAAGAAACGGCTGCGGTTGGTGCCCTTCTCGCGGATGATCTCGGCTCGTTCGATATAGCGCCGGTCGTTGATCAGCAAGGCGCCGCCTTCGCCGCAGGTGAAGTTCTTGGTCTCGTGAAAACTCTGGGTGGCCAGGGCGCCAAAGCCGCCCAGGTAGCGCCCCTTGTATTTGCCGAACAGTCCGTGAGCGTTGTCTTCGACCACTGGCAGGCCGTACTTATCGGCAATGGCCATGATCGCATCCATCTCGCAGCCCACCCCGGCATAATGCACGACCACAACGGCTTTGGTGCGGGGGGTGATCAGGCTGGCAAGCCGGCTTTCGTCAAGGTTGAGCGTATCCGGCCGGATGTCGGCGAAGACAGGTCGGGCGCCGCGCAGCACGAAGGCGTTGACGGTGGAGACGAAGGTGAAGTCGGGGAGGATGACCTCGTCGCCAGGCTCGATATCGAGCAGCAAGGCCGTCATCTCCAAAGCGTGGGTGCAGGAGGTGGTCAGCAGGGCTTTGGCAACGCCGAGTTGCTCTTCGAGCAGCGCATGGCACCGTTTGGTGAATGACCCATCCCCCGAGGCATGGCCCGAGGCGATGGCCTGCTGCATGTAGACCGTCTCGTTGCCGGCCAGGACGGGCTGATTGAAAGGAATGCGATAGGTCATACGGTCAACCATTTGTGAAACGCATGACGAGCATCGGCGATCCGCCAGCGCAGGTTGGCATAGCCCCGTTGCACAGGATAGTTGTTGATGTGGGTAGGCCCCTCGATCAGTTCGGCGCTGCCATCGAGTTGTCGCATCCCGTGAACGGTCAGAAGCGAGAACAACCCTCTGCCAAAATACTGCGGATGGATGCCGGCAATGCTGTAGTGACCCACCCGAGCTTTCAAATTGGCTTCTAGCGCCGAAGGTTTCTTCCAGGCCGAGTAGCCCGCCAGCTTGCCGTCGATCTCAGCGACGATGATCCAATCGGCGTAGCCGCGCACACAAGAGCGAATCCATTCGACATAGACGTTGACGGCGTCCTGGTGTGAAATGTTGGGGTCGGCGTGAAAACGACCAAAATGGTTGCCAAATGAGGCCAGCGCCAGCTCGCACAGTTCTGGCTCATCGCCACTGCCGGCAATGCGAATCTGAACGTCGCCCGCCGGCTGTGGGCGGCCCGGCGATGGTCGGGCGGCGGTGGCCGGGGGCCAGTCGGGCGTGAGCGGGTTGCGGCGGTAGTCGAAGATGAAATCGAGCAGCGTATCCACGAGGAGGAAGCCATTCGTCTCCAGGGCATGGATGGTGGGGATATCATCGGTATAGGTCTTGCAGAGCAGGCCGTGGATGCCCCGCTTGCTGGCAGACTGCGTGGCCGCGTCGAGCAAGCGGGCGCGCGTCGAGAGGGCATCGCCGTTTTCTGGCCCCACGCCCAGGTGTTTGAGCGCCGCCATCGGCTTGCCCAGAACCCTCGTCTCCCAGGGCAAAGGCGTGAGGGCAAGCATGCCGATGAGCTGCCCCCCCTGGCTGGCGAGGAACAACTCGCCCTCCCCATCCTGAACACTGGCGGCAAGGTCCTGAAACCAGTAATCGTCGAGATCGGCGCCCAATTCCGGCGCCAGAAAACGGTAGGGTTTCTGGCCGGCCTGGGCCAGAAGCGGGCGTACCAGGTCTAGCTGGTCGCTTGGGCAGGAAGAGATTGCGATCGGGCTCATCGCCCCTCCTCTGGTTCAGTCGTTGTGCGGATGACGTAGACGGGTCGATCCATCATGCGGAAATGCATGCGCGCCAGATACTCGCCGATGATGCCGAGGGCGAAAAGTTGTGCGCCAGCGAAGACGGCGATGACAGAAGCCAGGAACGGAAAGCCCGGCACGCTGTAGCCGAGCAGCAAATAACGGCCGATCACGTAGGCCAGGATGGCCATCCCAAACAGCGTGAAGCTGAAGCCGATCAGGCTGGCAAGCTGCAACGGCCAGGTGCTGAACCCGGTCATCATGTTCAGGGCCAGGGTGACGAGCCGGCCAAAGGTGTAGTTAGAGACGCCCATCTGCCGCGGGTCGTGCCGCACCGGGATGGCGGCGAAGCGGGTGGTGCCCCAGGTCAGCAGGACATCGATCGAGGTGAACGCGCCCCGGTAGGAGGTGAAAGCCTGGCGCAGATCGGTGCGAAACGCCCGAAAGGGACTGACTTTGCGGGCCGTCTCGGCGCCCATGGCCCCTTGCAGCGCCAGCTTGGTGATGCTGGAGGCCAGGTTGCGCCAGAGGCCGTGCTGCTGCATTTGCGGAGCGCCGTAGACCACATCGAAGCCTTCCGCCAGTTTGTCCAGCAGTCGGGGGATTTCTTCGGGTGGGTTTTGCAGGTCGTCGTCGAGTGTGACCACGATGTCGTGGCGTGCGGCCCGAATGCCACACAGCAGGGCGTTATGCTGGCCGTAGTTGCGCATCAGGTTGATACCCCGCACCTGGGGGTGCGCCTGGGCCTGCGACTCGATGGCTTGCCAGGAACGATCCCGGCTGCCATCGTTGACCAGGATGATCTCGAAGGGCCGGCCGAGGTCGCTGAGCACGGGTTCGAGACGCGCGATCAAAAGCGGCAGCGAGCCTTCGCTATTATAAACAGGGATGACAATCGAAAGGGATTCCATTCGCTTCAGGGGCAGGACTGGCTGCCCATCTCAAGGCACAAGGGACGGGAACATGGGTTTGCTGGCCTCCTGCTGTCGGATGGCCGCCTCTTGTTGGCGCAGCCACTCAAGCCCCGCCCCAGGATGCGCCATCTCGATGGCGGCCATCTCATAGAGCCGCAAGTTCTCCGTCTCGGCCACAACCTGCCCCAGGCCCGTCCCATCGAGATAGTCCGCCGGCTTCGAGACCAAAATGAAGTCAGGAACTCGGTCCAGTTCGGCCAACCAGAGATTCTGAAAACTGAGGTCGCCATCGATGATCAACCCGGATTGGTAGTAGGTGGGGTGCTCCGACAAAGCCAGCATGACGTAGAAAGCAAAAAAGAAGGGATCGTCACGCGGCACATTGACCAGGACCAGGGCGGGGTTGGCGCGATTGAGGGCGGTGGTGATCGGATTCAGATCGAGCGCATAATCGACCCGATTGGCGCGGGCGCGGGCAAACCGTCCCCCTGCCACAGGGTCGAAGGGAAGCAAGAGGCCAACTCCGATCACAAGGGCCAACCACACCGCCAGGAAAGCCAGGAGGATCCGCCGGCGGGGCGCTTGCAGACGGTTGGCCAGGCGGTCGGCGCCGATCACCATGCCCAAAACGATGCAGGCAAAGACATAGGTGTACGCTTTCCCGGCTGCCTTCGGGTTCTGAAGTAACCACAGAGCAAGGAAGGTGAGGACGCCGGCCAGCCCCACGAAGAAGAGGGCGCGCTGCCGGTTCTGGCTGCGGTCGCGCAGACAGGATAGCAAACCGAACAGCCAGAAGACGGCAAGGGCAAGCCCCGCTACCTGAAGAATGAGCGTCAGAACCAGGGAGATGGTGGGCGGGGCGCCTCGCCAAAGCTGATAAATCGGCAGGCTGGTCAAGCCGCCGAGCTTGTCGGCCAGAAGCACATTGAAAGTCACCGCTTCATGCTGCATTTCTGCCTCGACGCTGCCGGCTGCGTTCAAGAAGCCGGGCAGATAATAGCCAACCTGGCCCGTGAGGACGAGGAGAAGCAGGGCGATGATCGCCACCGAAGCATAGCTTGCCAGCCATCCCTTCCCATCGCGCAGGACGACCAGATCGTAGACCAGGTGGAGCAGTAATGCCCCGACGATGATGATGCCAAACGGCCGATACACCACCGCCAACGCCGCCCAGGCGAGCGCCGTCAGGAAACGCCACCGCCAGCGATTCCCGGCCTGCTCCGGGCCGCTCTCGCCGCCGGAGGGTCGGCTCTCGCCGCCGGAGGGTCGGCTCTCGCCGCCGGAGGGTCGGCTCTCGCCGCCGGAGCCTCGTGCGACCAGCATCCAGCCAAATACAGCCAGGGCCAGCAACGGGGTGGCGCCAAGTTCGGCGCTGGCATCCGTCTCGATCACCAGCCGCACCCAGAAGCCGACCGTAGCCGCCAGCGCCGTCAATGCCAGCAGCCAGCGTCGCAAGTTGACTTGAAAGCCCAAAGCGACCAGGGTTGGCAGCATCATCACACTCAGAATGATGTGAAACGGGTAGTAGAAACGCTGGGTGCTGACGCCTGCAAGCTGCGCCAGCCAGGCCAGGTTCGATACATGGTTGATCGGGAAGCTGCGACCGAGAAAACGGGCCGAGTAGAGGGCGGTGGGCGACTCGGCGGCCAGGCGCGTGATGTTGTCAAGGTTGGCGGCGGTGAGGCTGGAGCCGGCCCGAATCACATCCCAATCGACCTTTCGCACCGTTTCGGCCAGCGACATGTAGGTGAACGAGTCGCCGGGGTTGGAGCGAAAGGCCGTGTATTGCCCGCCCATGACCAGGGCCGGCGCCCACAAGATGGCGACGCCAACCAGGAAAACGCCGGCCCACTTGAAAAGTGTGGGCAGCCGAATATCGCTCAGCAGCGCCTGATCCCTGTGGCGCTCCCAGATGACCAGACCGGCGCTCAAGATCAACAACGATGCCGCCAGAGGAAAGGCCCAACGGCTGACAGGGCCGATGAACATGACCAGCGGCAGCCCCAGGACAGATGTCATGGCCAGGGCCGTGACCGGCGCAAGCGCCAAAGCCAGGAGGGAGCGCCGATGGACGCCGCGCAGCAAGGCCAGGGCCGGCCCCCAGCCGATGCCAAAGAGGATGATCAGGCAAAGCAAGAGGCCACGGCTCAGATCGGCGCTCATCACTCGTGCACCTGCCAGGCGCGCAAGCGATTCATGACCCGCAGCCGCCGCCGATCCCAGGCCAGACGAGTGCTCTGCGCCCGCACGGTCTCCTCGAAGCGCTGCCGTGCGTAATCGTAGAGTCGTTGGTCGAGGCGGTTGTAGTCGCGCAGCCGATCGAGGAGGTCATCGGTCAGTTCAGCGTCGCCGAGACGATGTTTGCTGACATTGATCGAACGGTAGACCGGCAGTCGCCACTTCAAAGCGCGGGCCATGAGCAGAAGCGAGTCGTCGAAGGCTTCGACCAGGCCCACGGCGACGAAACGCTCGTCCATGCGCCGGATGGCCTGTTCGAGCATGGCCTCGGTGCAGGCGCCAAAGGGCGCATCCTGGGCGGTGGCGAGGTAGCGCAGTTGGGCGTTGTCCAGTTGTCGGGATTGAGTTTCGTTGATGAAGCCCGCCAGCCCATTCGCCATCACTGTGGCGTGGTTCTTGTGTTCGGGATGGTCGCGCACGAAACGGTAATAGGAAATCACGCGGGCGATGGGGTCGCGCAACATCGTTGCATAGACCGCAGGCCCATCGACGTGCTCGTGCAGACCGTAGGGAAAGTGACCCTGTACGAGGCGGACTTGAGCCTTCTGCTCTGCCGGCAGGTTCAGGTAGTCGCGAAAGGGATCGCCTGCTGTCTGGCTGGTGATGCAGATTTGCTGGCGACGGTATTGGCCGCGGATGACCGTCCGCAGGGTTCGCCCGGCCGTTTTGGGGATGTGGATGAAGATGATCAGGGGTTCGGGCACGGAGTGATCGGTGGTTAGTGGTTATTGGTTAGTGGGCGGTAATCAGTAATCGGTAATCAGTCGTCAATAACCAGTAACCACTAACCAGGGGCCGGGGGTAGCGAGTGCGGCGTGGTGGGGAAGTTAGAGGGTGGTCGCGCCGGTGATGCGCACGGCCAGCGAGGCGCCATCCAGGCGGTGGTGGCGCAGGGCTTCGGCGGGTGTGCCGCAGGCCGGGTAGCCCTCCACCGCCAGTTTGATCACCGGCCGGCTCGACTCACCGCCGGCCGCCAGCGCGCCGAGCAGACTATCGGCCAGTCCGCCCACCGGGGCATGGTCTTCGAGCACGAAGACGCGGGGGTAGGGGCCGATGGTCTCGGCCAGCCAGTCCGCATCGACACGATTCAGCCAGGGCATGTCGATCACCTTCAGCCCGAAGCCCTGTTCGGCCAGTAGTTCGGCGGCGGTCAGGGCCTCGTGCAGCATCACCGGGCCATAGGCGAGGAGGACGGCGTCCCGGCCGGTGGTCAGGGCGACGCCGCGGCCGGGCGTGAGGCGATAGGCGGGGGGGAGGTCGATGTGGCGGGGCGAAGGGCCGATGGCCAGACGGATGGCGCAGTTCTCGCTCGCCTGGTTGACGCAATACTCGACCGCCATCGCCGTCTCGGCCGGGTTGCACGGCTGCAGGATGGTCAGGTTGGGCAGGGCCGCCAGCAGCGAGATGTCGCGCAGGCTCTGGTGCGACTTGCCGGGGCCGGCCGGGATCAGCCCGGCGTAGTGCAGGGCATAGATGACCTTCGTTTTCTCGCTGGCGTTGTTGTAGATCTGCTCGTTGGCGCGCGAGGCCAGGAAGCTGGCGAAGGAATTGACCACCGGCAGCAGCCCCATCCTGGCCAGCCCGCCGGCCATGCTCACCATGTCCTGCTCGGCAATGCCGTTCTGGATGAAGCGGTCGGGGTAGGTCAGCTCGAACTCGCGCACACGGCAATCGGCGGCCAGGTCGGCATCCAACACCACCAGGTCGGGGCGCTCGGCCGCCAGCTTGACCAGGGCCTTGCCGTAGGCCTCGACCACATACTCGGCCGCCGCTTTGAGCGATTGGCCCGCCTCGGCGCCTTTGCTGATCGGCTCGCCCAGGGCATTGCGGGCCACCGGCGCCGCCGCTGCTTCGGCGGCGATGGTCTTGAGCGCGACGGCGGGCAGGCCCAGGCTGCGCAGGAGATCATCGACGCGGGCGATGATCTCGGCGTGCCCGGCTGCAAACGAGGCGTCGTCGGGCGCGCCAGCGTGCCAGCGATAGTAGCCGCCGGCATCCTTCAGCGCCCGCGGGTGTTCCATGAACGAGACGCCCCGGCCCTTGATCGTGTCGGCGATCAGGGCGGTGGGGCGGTCTGTGATCTGGCGGAACTCGGCCAGGGCGGCGGCCATCTGGCTGAAGTCGTGGCCGTAGCAACGCCGCACCTGCCAGCCGAAATCGGCGAATTTGCGCTCGATGTCGCCCAAATCGACGATTTCACGCACCTGTTTATCCGATTGCACCTTGTTGTGGTCGACGATCACCGTCAGGTTGCCGATGCCCTGGTGGACGGTGGAGTGCAGGGCCTCGTAGTTCTGGCCTTCCTGCAATTCACCGTCCCCCAGCATCACGAACACCCGCCCGCCGTGGCCGGCCATGCGCTTGGCCCAGGCCATGCCCCGGCCCTTGGAGATGCCCATGCCCAATGAGCCAGAGTTGGCCTCGATGCCTCTCACACCTACATCGGGGTGCCCATCCAGGCCGCCGAAGCGCCGTAACTTGAGCAGTTTCTCTTCGGGCAGGACGCCGAGCGAAAAGAGCACAGCATACAAGCCGGGCACGTCGTGGCCTTTGGACGAGAAGTAGATGTCGCGATTGGGGTCGTCGTAGCCCAGGGCGATGGTGTTCATCTCCTGGTAATACAGCCAGACGACGATGTCCATGGCGCTGAAGCTGGAGCCGAGATGCCCGGAACCGGCTCGTTTGACGGCGGCGAGGGCGTTGGCCCGGCACATGTCGGCCAGCAGGGCCAGGCGCTGGTGCGGTTCCGCGACGGCCTGGTTGACGCGGGTGAATTCGGCTTGGGGGATGAGGTGGATGTCGGGCACGGGGCAGTGGGCAGTGGTTAGTGGGCAGTGGTTAGTGGTTAGTGATTAGTGTTCGGGGGTTAGGGGCGGAGGAGGCGGGGCAGCCAGAGGTCGTGGCCGAGGATGAGGACGGTGGGGGTGGCCGTGGGGGTGACGGTGGCGGTCGGGGTCGAGGTCGGCGGCTCGGCGGGGGTTTCGGTGGGGGTGGGGGTCGGGGTGTCGGTTGGCTGCGGTGTATCGGTTGGCGTTGCCGTCGCGGTGGGGGTCGGGGTGTCGGTCGGCAGCGGCGTGGGGGTCGGGGTGTCGGTCGGCAGTGGCGTAGGGGTCAGCGTTGGCGTGGCCGTCGGCGTGGGGGTGGGGGTGGCGGTGGGGGACGGCGTGGGGGTGGGGGTGGCGGCCTGGAAGTGGAAGCGGTTTTCGTGCACTTCGGGCGCGGCCTGGCGCCAATAGACCTGGCCCGGCCCCAGAATTTGACCATCCTCCGTCCATGTCCCCGACACCGACAGCCCGGCCGGCGGCTCGGCGACTAGCAGGAAGTTGTCGCGGTAGTTGACTTCCGGCACGAAGAAGTTGAAGAAGCCGGCGGCGTCGGTGATGCGGGTGTCGAGCAAGGTTCCGGGCGGGGTCTGGCTATCGGTGTAGCCATACAGCCGCAGGGTGACGTTGCCAAGCGCCTGCGTGGTAACGCCATCAGGCCCCAGGTAGGTGTTGCCGCGGAAGCGCCAGACGTTGCACAGGTTGTCGATGAAGGCCTTGAGCTGGGGATACATCGCATTGGCGATCTTGAGATAGCCGGAGTCATTGGGGTGCAGACCATCACCGTCTGCCAGGTTGGTGGCTTTGTCGAAGAGCGGATAGATCTCGACGAAACGCACGCGGCTGCCCTTGCTATTGGCAATACTCTTGACCAGCGGGTTGAACGCTTTGGCCAGATTGTCTTTGGCCTGCGCCTCGGCGGGCGTCTCGCCCCGTTTGGTGGTGTCGATGGGAGGGATCGAAGCCAGGACGATGTAGGTGTTGGGGTAGCCATTGAGGATGTGATCGACCAGGGTGTTCAATTGCCCGGCCATCACACTGGGGGTGATGAAGGAGTATTCCTGGTTGATCGTGGCCGTGCCCGCCATGAGCAGGATGATGTCGGGGGTGTTGCTGGTCATGGCATAGTTGGCGTAGGAATCAAGGTCCACGATCCGAAAACCGCCAAGCCCCTCGTGCTTATAAGGGTCGGTGCCGTAGGTGCCTACAAAGTTGAATTGCACCCGCTCCGCCTGGGCGCGGTTCCAAACGAAGAAGCGGTAGCCGGGTCCCACGGCGCTGGTCGCGCCGCGAGTCACCGAGTCGCCGAACGGCATCACCCGCAACGGACAGGTCAGGGAGGGGGCCAGGGGTGCAGCCGGGGCCTGGGCCGGCTGGGGGCTGGGGCTGGCGGCGGGCAGCGCCGCCACCGTCGAAATCATAAGGCTGAGAACGACGAGCAAAACAGCAACGACTGTCGTGTAGCGGCCGGCGCTAGTTGTCCAACGTTTCATGGTCTTGCAGAGCTCCTTTTTCGATCAGGGATGAAGGCAACAGAGTGCGATGGGAGACGATTCCTCGATAGAGATACGACAAGCTATGAGATGGAAGGCAGCCGCGCCTGGCCGCGCTCGATCAGGTATTCGGCATACCACCAATCTTTTTCATCGTTGATGTCCAGCCCCTCGAAGTTGGTGGTCAGAAAAGGCGTGACCGCGACCCCGGCAATCGTCCTTGTCTCCAACACAACCCGCGTCCAGGCGATTTCCAGGCTGGCGTTCTGGATGTAGATCTCGGGCAGGGCCTGGTAGGGTGTGCTGTGCCAGGGTTGCGCGGCCGGGCCAAAGGGGAGGAGGGGCAAGAGCCTTTCGCCACGGATCACCCACATCTTGCCGGGGTGCTGTTTGCATTTCTCGACCGCCCGCAACGAGTCGGCGCCTTCGGCCTGCAGGAACTGTTCCCAGGCCCGACGGATGGTCTCGGGCTGGCGGAAGGGGCTGGTGGGACGCAGGATGCTGAAGCCATCATAGTTGCGGCCGCCAGCCTGTAAGCGGCGCAATGTGTATTCCACCCACTCGATGTCGGGCGAAAGCTCGCCTGCCATCTCGACCGGGCGCAGAAAAGGCGCTTCAGCCCCGTACCGCCGTCCGATCTCGGCGTACTCCTCGGCATCGGTGGAGAGGACGACATCGGCAAAAACGCCACTCTGTCGGGCAGCGGCGATGGTGTAGGCCAGCAAGGGATGTCCGGCCAGCGGACGTACATTCTTGCCGATCACGCGTTTCGAGCCGGCGCGGGCAGGGATAAGGGCGATGCAGGTGGGCATGGGGGATGCGTGTTCCGTGTTGCGTGTTCCGTGCTCAGCCTTCATGGGGCAGCACTCCCCGCGCTGTACCCAGCGCCCTCCCTACTCCCCGCGCTGTACCCAGCGCCCTCCCTCACCACGCCGTCCAGCCGCCGTCCAGGACGACATTGGCCCCGGTCATGTACGATGAAGCCTCGGAAGCCAGGAAAATGACGGCGCCGTTGTACTCGTCCTCGCGCGCCATCCGGCCCAGGGGGACGCGAGCGGTGTAGTTGCGCAGGAAGGTCTCGTCCTGGTGGTTGAAGACGCCGCCGAAGGTGAGGGTGTTGACTCGCACGCCCTTTTCGGCCCAATACGTGGCCAGGTAGCGGGTGAGATTGAGCAAGCCCGATTTCGAGACCGAGTAGGCCACCGGCTTGAAGAAGGGGGCGCCGCTCTGCGCTCGATAGGTGTAAAGGCGCTGGTCGGGCGAGACCAGGCCATAAATGGAGGAGATATTGATGATCGAGCCGCGCCCGGCTGCCGCCATCGCCCCGCCAAATACCTGGCAACACAGGACCACGCCCTTGAGGTTGACATCGAGCACACGGTCGAGCGAGGCGACGGGGTAGGTCTCGAAGGGGCCGTTTTCCTCGGCCGGGGCATTGGGCGGAGAATCGAGGCCGGCATTGTTCACCAGGATGTGGGGCGTCCCCCAGGCCGTCTCGATCTGCCTCAGCCCGGCCGCCAACGACGCCCGCTCGGTGACATCCACCTGGCAGAACAGCAGGTCGCCGGCCCCGGCGCGGTCGCCAAATCGGGCGGCGACGAAATCGGCGTCGGTGCGCACATCCAGCACGGCCACACGGGCGCCGCGCCCGGCCAGGGCCAGCGTGAATTGGCGGCCCAACTGCCCCAAGCCGCCGGTGACGACGGCGATTTTGCCTTCGAGACTGAAGAGGTCTGGACTCATGGTCAGTGGTCAGTGGTCAGTATTCAGTGGTCAGTATTCAGTGGTCGGTATTCAGTGGTTGGGGCTTGCCCTGAGCGTAGCCGAAGGGGTCGGGGTCGGTTCAGAAAGGCACAGGTTGAAGAGGTCGCAGATTTCGCGCACGGCGCCGTAACCGCCTGGGCGCTGCGTGCGGTGAGCGGCTGCCGCCAGGACATCGGGATGAGCATCGGCGACGACAATAGGCAGGCCGGTCACGGCCAACACCGCCAGATCGTTGATGTCGTTGCCCACGAAGGCGGTCTGGTCGAGGCCGAGACCCCTCTCGCTGGCCAGACGAGCCAGGGCCTGGGCTTTGTCTTTGCAGTCGTGAATGCAGGCGATCCTCAGTTTGCGGCTGCGCTCGAGCACCACCGGGTTCGACTCGGACGAGATGATGACCGGTTCGATGCCCAGGGCCTCGAGTTTGCGCAGACCGATGCCATCTCCCCGCCAGCAACGCACCGCCTCGCGCCCATCCTCGAACACATAGACAGCGTTATCGGTGAAGACGCCGTCGAAATCGAACGCTACCAGACGGACGCGGCGGATGCGGTCGGTCAGGGTGGGGGTTGGGGCCGGCATGGGGTCGGTAACCAGTAACCAGTAACCAGTAACCAGTAACCAGTAGTCAGTAGTCAGTGCTCAGGGGCTGGGGTTGAGGTCGGCCCAGGTGATGGCCGCATCCGCTGCCAGGGGGTGCAAGGTGCGGCGGCCGAGGACGTCATCCAGATGGTAGGGTGGCAGCCCGCCGCTCGGCGACTTGATGGCCACATCGCCGGGGGCGAGGGTATGACCGGCGGGCAAGTCGTGGGCGGCAACAAGCGACTTGGACATCTTGCGCAGGGCCTCTTCTTCGGGCGGGAGCACATGTTTGATGCCATCGCCCAGGGCGGCGCGGGCGCGGTGCAGGTCGCGCGTCATCTTGCTCATCCCGATCGGCTCCAGCGACATGGCATGGTCCGAGCCTTTCCAGGTGTGGTTGAGCGTGAAGTGCTTTTCGATCACTCGCGCCCCCAGCAGATAGGCCACCACCGCCATAGCGATGCCGTTGTAGTGGTCCGAGAGACCGATCACCAGTTCCGGATAGCGGTCGCGCAGACTGGAGATGACCCGCAGGTTCATATCCTCGGCGGCGGCGGGATAGATGGCCGTGCACTGGAGGAGGCAAAGCTGGGGGTTGATGGGCATGATGGCATCGTAGGCGCGCTGGATGTCGTCCCACGTCCCGCCGCCGGTGCTGAGCAAGAGCGGTTTCTGGACACGGGCGGCATACTTCAGCAGCGGGATGTTCTTGAGGTCGCCGGAGGCCAGCTTGATGGCGGGAGCGTCGAGTTCGGCCAGGAAATCGACACTGGGCATGTCGAAGGCGGTGGAGAAGAAGGTGACGCCGATCTCCTGGGCGTATGCCTTCAGTTCCAGATATTCCGCCATGCCAAATTCCAGATATTCCCGGTGTTCGCCGTAGGTGCGACCAAAGCTGTTGCGATGCTCGTAAGGTTTGTTATAGGCCTCGCGGGTGAAAAGCGTGCGGTTGTCGCGTTTCTGCAGTTTGACGGCATCGGCGCCGCACTCTTTGGCCGCATGAAACAGCGCCTTGGCCTTTTCTACCTCACCCTGATGGTTGTGGCCGATTTCGGCGATGATGTAGCAGTTGCTATCATCATTGATCTCGAAGTTGTCGATGGTGAGACTGCGGTTCATGGCTCCTTACCTCTGCAAGACGAATGGGATCAGGACACTGAGTCAGTAAGCGATGCACGGGATGCGTCCTGGTCGAGCATGTGGACGCTGCCGATGATCTTGGCCGGCACGCCGCCGACGATGGAACCGGCCGGCACATCTTTGGTGACGACCGCGCCCGCCGCCACCAGACAGTTATCGCCAATGGTCACACCGCCCAAAACGATGGCGCCGGAGGCAATCCAGCAGCCCCTGCCGATGTGAATGTCATAGCCCGAATCGGGCACCTGGCGCGAGCGCGGCTGCTTGAGCTGGCCGTGCTCGAATTCGTGCCGGCCGGTGAGAAACATGCAGTAGAAGCTCAATACCGAATCATCGCCGATGGTGATGTGACCCGACCGGGTGTTGAAAAAGACATTGTTGGTGCATCCCACCCCTTTGCCCAAATGCAGCCGGTCGCGCGGGCCATGCACCACACAGCGCCCGATATTGATGAAGCCCAGGCTGCAAAGCGCATCGATCACCCGCTCGCGCAGCCGCCGCCGGGTCTTGGGAATCAGCCGCTGCCAGCGTCGGACCCGGCTGCCCAGACTCTGCCCTAACCCGGCCATCGGCTCCCCCGTGCACACTCACATACCCAGAGCAGCACGAATCCTCCCCCCGATCGTCTGGCCCGCATAGGCGACCTGGCTTTGTGCGGGGCGCTTTCCCATCTGCTGGCGATGAAGCGCACAGGCATAATCATAGAGTTCGCTGTCAAGGGCGTTCTCTTCTCTGATCCGCATCAGGAGGCGCGGATCGATCTGCTTTTCGCCGCTGGAGGCATTGGCGACGGCATCGAAAGCGACATCCCTGAAAGCCATCGCCGTGGTCAGATAGCTGAGGTCAGCAGCAAAGGTCTCGGTCGTACCGATGAACCACATCGCCTCCAACACCTTCTTCCCCGCTTCCAGATGCTCTCTGCTCAACTGGCGCTCGTGGAGCACTTCTTTGTGGCTCCAAAGCAGCAGCTGGCGCAACTGCCCATTGCGGAGCCAGAGGCCGCTACTGTTGCGAAACCACTCCTCCAGCGACCAGTCTTGCTCGACGATCTCGTGATGCCAGGCGTTCGTCGAGTGGCTGCGCAAGTAGTTGTACAGAGAGACAATGCGCGCCCCCGGTTCGCGCAGGAAGACGATGTAGCGCACATCGCGCCCGGCCGCCTGTGGCAGTTCGTGGATGCCATAGAAGGCCATGTGCCCGAACAGGCAGCGCGTGTCAGGCCCCAGCTTGGCGCCCAAATACTCGAGCACGCGCTCCTCCTCCCAACCGGGGTTGGCGCCGGCGTCGGCTTTGTCCAGACCCATCCTGCTGGTGTACATACGCACGAAGCCGCGCCCCCTCATGTTGTTCTGGAAGTGGCGCAAGAGCGTCTTGCCGGCCGTCTTGTAAAGATGCAAGACGACGTAGAGCGGCGGCTGTACTGGCATGTGGCGTCAGTCAGCTGGTCGTCTGGCTCTGCATCGAAGCCCTCGACGCCGCCAAACGCGATCGGATAGTGCCGGCGGCGCCGATGAGACGCTCGCCCACGCCGCCGCCCCGCGCCAGGGTAAAGGAACGCAGGTTCTTGGCGATACTGCGCTCACCCGACCGCGCGAGTTCAGGCAAGGTGACGCTACGGATCTCATTGACATTGCCGACATTCCCCTCGGCGTTGAGATCGATCATGGCCACGATCCCGAACTTGCGGCGATCGAGCACCAGCAGTTGTCCACGCGACGTGCGGCGGGCCTCGCGTTCGGCGTGCTCCGACACGCCGATGACGAGATGGTTATCCGTTACCGAGAGGCCCTTGGTATGACCGCTGGCGAGGATGTCCTTGACAATGCGATGTTTGCGATAGTCGACCACAATGAAGCGGCGACTGCCGGAAGCGCAGTAGTAGAGATGCCGGTCATCTACGAAGACATTGTGACAGCTGGGGTCGGCGAGATGGATCACATGCCGGGGCGTAAAGCCACGCCGCAGATCATGCTCCATCACCCAAACTTGACTCTTCTGCTTGTGGTTGTGCAACAGCACCAGCACCAGGTCGCCGCAAGGAAAGACGGAGTTGACATGATTGGTGTCGGTATTCGAGTTGTAGAAGTGATACTCCTGCCGCACACTACCATCCAGCGTCTGATAGGTCACCGAGTTATAGAACGTGTTGGCGACATAGATGCCACCGTTGGCGTAGGTCATCTGGTGAATATGGTCATTGTCCTTGTGCAGGAAAACCTGGTTGTCGACCACATCGCTGCCGGTCATTCTGTACTCGGTCAGTTCGGATTTGTGGCTTTTCGCCACAAAATGCAACGGATCGCTGGATATAAGTGCTATACCATAATGATGGTCGTTATTGATCGTTTCTCTGGCTGTGATCCGCCAATGCTGATCGAAATCGTAAAGAAACAGATAGGCGTGCGTCGAAATCAGGTATTGCATGGGAGATGACTACTCCGTAGAGTGTGAGAAGATCGCACGGTCGCCGGATGGCGGGCGCGACGGCTGGCCGGAAACCAGCAACAAGGGTAGGTAGTGGAACAGACCCACGGTCGGCGTTACCGTCGGCGTTACCGTCGGCGTCGCCGATGGCGTTGCCGATGGCGTTGGTGTTGCCGAGGGCGAGGGCGTCATGGTCAAGGTCGGCGTGGCGGTGGCGGTGGGCGCGGATGTGGCTGTAGGAGAGGGGGTGGTCGAAGCGGTGGCAGTGGGCGTCGCTGTGATCGGCGGTTGGGATTCGGCCAGATAAAGATGGAAATTGTCCATCTCCATCTCCAGGTCGGGGTCGGCAGCCGGCATATCCATACGCACCCCGGCCCGGTCGAGCGTGAAGACGATGCCGGGCAGGACGGCAACAGCGTCGCCAATCCGCCAGTTTTCGGTCAGGTTGTAGAGCGTGGCGACAGCAGTGCTGGTGGCGGGATTCCACACCAGTCGGGCGCGCAGCCAGTCGCCCTCGTGCGGCCACAGGGCCAGGTCGGGGCCTGTGCGAGACCCCTGCCCCAGTCGCTGGCTAGCGCCGTTTGCTCCCGCCAGCACGCCCCACCGCTTACCGCCATCGTCCAGCCACACCGCCAGCAAAGGATTTCGCCCGGCAGCGCCGTTGGCCATCAAGCCCACCAACGCTCCAGCGCCCGGCGTGCGCGTGTTGGCCGTCAGGCGGAAATCGAATTCCCAGGCAAAGGCATCGTCTTCGGTCAACGGCCGTGCGAGCAACCTGGTTCTGGCGTTGATCGTGCCATTGCGGTCGAAAACGCCCACCAACCGGCCCGACTCCACCCGCCAAAGGTCTCGGCCCTCTGTCTCGACCAGGCGGCCGTAACCATGCTCGAAATCCTCGCGCCATTGCTCCACCCAGGTGGCTCCGCCGATGGCATCGCCCTCGAATTCGAAAGCAAAAACATCGGCCTGTCGCAGCTGCAAGCGCAACCGTATTTCCTGGCCACTGTAGGCGCTCAGGTCGCTCCGGCCCTGCCAGCTGACCACCTGCTCGAATTCGTCGCCCTGCAAACGATCGCACTGCCCCTGGCCATAACCGTTCAACTCGCGGCCGGCCTTGTCGAGCAGGGTGGCGCAGACCCAGCCACCGGCCTCGGTTCTAAAATTAAGGGTCAGGCGACCGCCCTGGAAGCTGAAGGGCCTGGTCGTGATCAGGCGTTCGCTCTCGTCGGCGTGCAGCGAAGCAAAACGATGCAACTGGCTGACCGCCAGATAGACGCCCCCGCGGTCACCGTTCATCCATGCCGTCCTGGTCTGCTCGTTCTCCAGAATCGGACGCCACTCGCCGCCCAGGTTGGCGCCAAAACCGTGTGAGCGCGGTAGGGCAATAAAGTATTGATAGAGTTCGTTGCCGCGGCGGACCATGCCCTGGCCCATACTCACCATGACCATCTGCGCCCCATCCAGCACACCTCTGGCCACAAAGGGTGTGCGTTGTCGCGTCCAATTGACGCCGTCGCGACTGGCTGCGAGTTGGACTTCGAACTCGCCATCATTGAGGCCGATGGCCGGCGGGGTGGTGCGGGTTGAATAGTGGTAGTAGATGTCGGGGAAGGCCAGATAGACATTGCGCGCCCACGGATATTTGAAGGCGGCGCTGTGATAGATGTCCACCATGCCCGGCCGGGGGTCCTGCCACGCCTGCCAATCCTGGCTGTCGGCGGCCAGGGCCAGCGGTAGTTCAGCGCCGATGGGCGGATACTCGCGGCTGGGTGCAGCCACGTTGCCGGGTTCGGGCGTGGTATCCAGCATGCCCTTCAGAGTGGCGGCTTCGCCCCGCACCACTGTCCTGGCTTCATCGATCCGTCCGCGCAAGAAGAAGATATAGCGTTCCAGAGTGTCGTCCCAGAGGACGACATTCTGCGTATCGACGAAGAACGGCAGCAAGAGGATCTGCTTGCGCTCGAAATCGAGACCATCGACGCTAGAGCCGGTGATCCCAAAGGCGCCATCGTCGAGTTGGCCCAGTTTCTTGAACGGCGTCGATGTCCTGCTGTTGGGATCGACGAGAATGAACTGATAACCGTTCTCGGTGCAGTTCGTCTGCTGGCCGCGGAACCTGACGCCATCCAGCGGAGGTTTCTCCCAGTTCACGCCATCTGCCGACTGCGCCACACAGTAGAGGCCGGCGCCATCTGCCTCATCGACGGGCACACGACGGTAATAAAGCCGATAGCCATCGCCAAGCTCGAAAATCTGGCTCCAGTAATGATAACCCATCGCCTCCCAGGGGGCGTCCGGTGCGACCACTCGCCCCCGGATTTCGGGCGGGTGCACCTTCAGGTCGAAGGCAGAAGATTTCGCGGCATCGATCAGTGAGTCATCGATGAAGAGATAGGGACCATCGATGATGGCGGCAGAGGCCGCGCCGGGGTCCGACAGCAGCGTTTGCGGGTCGGTGACGGCCGACTTCGTAACTTCGGAAACCGAAGCAATCAGCAGGGTGGCGCCCAAAAAGAGCACGGATTTGACCAAAAGTAAGAGAGAAGCGAACATGGTCAGAAATCAGCAGGCAAAAACCACCGAACACTGATCACCGAACACTGATCACTGATCGACTGTCAAAAACTGCCACTTGCCATCGGGGACGAGAATGGAGCCGGGACGAGCTATCTTCCCAGTACCATAGACGTCGCGAGCGACGATCTCGAACGCCAAGACATCACCAACATGGTCCAGCCGCTCGCCTTTCAGACCGGCCTTCAAGGTCAGATTCACCAGGGCGTAATCGCCCGGAACCAACCAGCCGGGATTCCAGGTGCATCGCACCACCATACGGCCGGATAGGGTGAAGTGTTCAGCCACCATGTAGCGAGTCGAAAGTGTGCAGAGGGGGGCGCCGCGACGTTCGATACCCATCGACACCAAAGGCGAATCCAGAGAATTCTCGCCCGTATCAAGGACGATTTCGAAAACAACCGTCTCGCCCATCTCGAAAGCGCTGGTCTCGACGCCATCCTTGTTCAGCAGCCGGATGGACTGGAAGATGGGCGCCGTTTCGGCGCCGATACGATCGGGATGGTTGAGCAGATCGACGCCGCTGGCCAGGCTGAGCACCTGATTGCTCAGGTAGTGATTCACGGCCTCTTTGGCATCGCCATCGTAAGCCAGATAGCCACCCTCCAACACGACCGCCCGCCGACACAGAGCCTCAATCGAGGCCATATTGTGGCTGACCAGGATGACCGTGCGACCGGCGCCAGCGATGTCGCCCATCTTCCCCAGGCATTTGCGCTGAAACTGGGCGTCGCCTACGGCCAGGACTTCATCGACGAGCAGGATCTCCGGCTCCAGGTGAGCGGCCACGGCAAAGGCCAGGCGCACGCGCATTCCGCTGGAGTAGCGCTTGACCGGCGTATCGATGAATTTCTCGATCCCAGAGAAGTCAAGGATTTCATCATACTTGCGGTCGATCTCCGAGTTCGTCATGCCCAGGACGGCCCCATTTAGGTAGAGATTCTCTCGTCCGGTGAGATCGGGGTGGAAACCGGTGCCCACCTCCAGCAGGCTGGCCACCCGGCCGTTCAGCAGGGCGCGGCCGCTGCTTGGCGGCGTGATGCGGGCGAGGATCTTGAGCAAGGTGCTCTTGCCGGCGCCGTTACGTCCGATGATGCCAACCGCTTCGCCTTCGGGGATGTCGAAAGACACATCGCGCAAGGCCCAGATGACATCGGTTTCGTCGCTGTCGCTGAACTTGCTAAGGCGCTGAAGGTTGCGAAAGTTGACAAACGGCGATTTCAGCCAGGCCATTGCTGCGCCGCCGAAGGTATCGTGTTTTTCTTCTTCGAAGGCGCCGATCCGATACCGCTTGCTGATCGCTTCGACTTGAATGGCAGGTATGCTCATCTTGGTTCAGACGACATCGGCAAAACGTGCTTCCATCTGCCGGAAGTAGTAAGCGCCGGCAAAGAAGAGAAGGAGGGATGAGATGCCGCCCATGAGGATCAGATCCCACGGCATGGGACTGGCGCCCAACAAGGCCGAGCGAAAGCCTTCGATCACCCCGACCATGGGGTAAAGCCCGTATACCAGGCGCATATTCCCGCCGATGCGGGCCGTCAAAGCTGAGGTTGACCAGACGACAGGCGCCGCATACATCAAGATCTGCATGAGAAATTGTGAGGCATAGTTGATGTCGCGATACTGCACGGCCAGGGCCGACAACAGCATCCCCAACCCTGCCGACGCCAGAGCCATGATCAGCACCAAGAGAGGCAGGAAGACGATGTTGGCGGTCGGTGGAATGCGGTAATAGAACATGAAGATCGGGATGAAGGCGAAGGCAATGACGAAATCGACGAACTTGGAAGCGATGGGTGTGAAGGGAAAGACCAGTCGCGGAAAGTACACTTTACTCAACATGGCGCTGTTCGCCACCAAGTTCATGGTCGAAGCGAGCACAGCTGTAGAGAAGTAGGTCCACGGCACCAGGGCGGTGTAGCTGAAAAGTGGATAGGGCAGGCCATCGCTGCTGACTTTTGCCACCCTGCCGAAGATAAAGGTGAACAGGATCATGCTGATGAACGGGCGCACGATGGCCCATGACAGGCCCAAGATGGTTTGCCGGTACAATACCTGCACATCGCGCTTCACCATGAGTAGGAAAAGGTCGCGGTAGGCAAAGAGCTCGCGCCAGTCGATGCGAATCCACCCGCGGGGCGGTTCGATCACAACTTGGTGCGGCTTGGGTGGGGCAGCCTCGGCAGGCGCCGCCAGCCTGTTAGGATGTGTCAAGGCATTCTCTTGCATGTAGGCTTTCCATGAAAACGATTGCTCGCCGAACCGGAGCGGAAGCCTGTCCGCCGGCATAAGGAGGATCTGACGTGTTGGTGAAGACGTGGGCCAAAGGCCCTGCTCCCGCGCTCCGCCCGACAAGCGCGGGTTATTGGCTTGCCGTAAGTCATCATTATGTCAAAAGCAACCGGAGCTAACGCTGCAACGGCGCTCGTTGCACGAATCAACGGCAACAGACTGTCGTCTGTGCACTAACGATACTGGGATCGCAGTGACAGATCTGGGGAGCGTGACAGGCTCAGGCCACCCCCCGCCGCACAAAGTCCAAACCGTTGACCTTGCATCTGCTTGTCGGCCGGTACACATCGAATAGGAACGGCGACGGTTGTCATCTTGCCACAATCGGTGCGGTGAAGCAAGTTTGAGCGGTCAACTGCTTTCAGCGCCTAAGGTCATGTCGCGGGTTCCGAACTGCGGCCGGGCCTTGAGCAAGCCCCAGGCAAAGCCAAGCCCGGAGGCGGCGGCGCGAATGAACAGCAGCGGCAGGGTCACGACCAACACGGTCGGGTCGCGACGCAACACGCCGATCAGGAATGGGATCGTCGTCGTCAAGAAGGCCAGGGTGATGGCAAGGCAGATCCACCCCAGCGGCCGCCACAGCAGCCATGCTGCCAGAGCCAGCCACATCGCCGCCGTCAGGGCAATCTGCAGTTTCAGGCTCTGCGTGGTATGGGCGTCGGCAACGGCATAGCCGGGGTGCTGCCGGGTCAGAAACGCCTTCCAAAAGCCAATGCGGAACTTGCGGCGGGCATAGGCCAGAAACGAATCGACATGGCGGTGATAGACAGCCGCCTCCTGGTTGAACCTGAAAACATGCCCGGCCTCGGCCAGCCGATACGAAAGCTCGTGATCCTCACCTGCTGCGCCCAGGAAACGCGTGTCGAAACCGCCCGCCGCCAGGAAGACCTCGCGGCGATAGGCGCAGTAGGAGGTGTCGAGGGCATTGATCGTGTGATGCGCCTGCTCGTAATGAGTGATGCGCTGGTAGCGTTCCTCATATTCCAATTGCACAAAACGCGCCACCAACCCCTTCTGCTGGCTGCGATACACCCCACGGGCGCCGCTGACCACGGGCGCGGCGAACGATTCGAGCATTCGCTCCAAGAACTCAGGCACTGGTTCGCAGTCGGCGTCGGTGAAGACGATGATGGGTGCATAGGCAATGGCGGCGCCGGCGTTGCGCGCCGCCGCCGGCCCGCTGTGTTTCAAACGCAACACCCTGACCCCAGCCGCCTCGGCCACGGCAGCCGTCTCGTCGCTGCTGCCATCATCGACGACGATGACCTCGAATTCGTCGCCGGGCAGGGTCTGGTGTTGGAGGGCCGCCAGACAACGAGGCAGATCAGCGGCAGCCTGGTAGGCGGAGATGACAACGCTGGCCCGGAGGCGCAGGGAGGGTACGGTCGTGGTCATAGGGGGACTGGCCTCAGCGAGGCCCCCGGCCCGGTGGGGTGATGTCACCCTCGAAGGGCCGAATGCTTTAGGAATGGGAGAGTGGAAAAAGGCGGGGTGGTTCGATGCCGCTTTCGAGGGCGACCGAGCCACCCCGGGCGCTTGTTTGCCGGTAGATCGCGGCCAGGCGTTCGACCATCTTCTGGACGGTGAAGACCTGCAGCACGCCCTCGCGGCCGGCCCGGCCCATCTGCTCTGCCAGAAGGGGGTTGGCAATCAGGTGCAGCACCCGTTGGGCCAACGCTTCGACATGGTGCGGAGGCACCAGATAGCCCTGGACGCCATCGCACATCACTTCGGGGATACTGCCCGTCGCCGTCGCCACGATCGGTTTGCCCAGCGACATGGCTTCGATCAGGACGATGCCAAAGGATTCGTAGCGTGAAGGCAGCACGACGACGTCGCTGGCCGCCATCAACGAGGCCACATCATGCTGATAGCCCAGAAAACGGACGGCGCCGTCGATGCCCTGCTGCCGGGCCTGCGCTTGCAGGCTTGCTGCCAACGAGCCTTCGCCCACGATCCAGAAATGCAGGTCGGGGCGCGAGGCCAACATGATCCGGGCCGCCTGCAACAGATCGCTGTGGCCTTTGATCGGTTCGAGCCGGCCAAAAACCGACACGACCGGCTGTTCTTCGCCCACATTCAAGCGGCCGCGCAGCCGTGTGCGCTCGGTGGCGGCCGAGGCGGCAAAGGCGGCGGCATCGATGCCATGATAGATGGTGTGGATTTTCTGGTGGGGGACGTAGTGCGCCAGACGCTGGGCCTGGCTGTACGATGGCGCGATGACGGCGCCGGCGTGAGGTAGCGCCATGCGATCGGCGACAGCAAACAGCCGCAATCGCCAGTCATCGTCGGTGGCCAGATGGTGGTCGGTGGCGATCCACGGCCGCCCGACCGACCGCGCTGCCAGCCAGCCGAAGAGGTCGCTCTTGAATTCGTGGGTGTGCAGCAGGTCGCAGTGCGCCAGACGCCGGCGTAGAAGCATCAGGGTGGCAGGCAGGTCGCGAGGCCGGGCGGGCGCTTCGATGACGCGGCAGCCGGCAGCGCGCGCCTGGACGGCCAAGGGGTGGGGTTCGGCATCCAGCCCCCAACGCCGCAGCAAGATGATCTCCATCTCGATGCCCAGGCCGGGCAGGTGCTGCGCCAGTTGCAGGATCTGGCGTTCGGGGCCCCAAACGCGATCACCCTGCCGACAATGCAGGACGCGAAGACGTGTCATGAAGTGAACAAACGGGGTTCAGATAGGGGCCGTAACATCGGCATTCTCGAAACCGGCGCTGGCCCGCCGCCCGGCTGCCGTCTCGGCCTGCCCCCTGACCGCCCAGCGCAAGAGGTCGGCGTGGAAGCGACGCTGGGCGGCGGGCTGGCGTTCGCGGCCCAACAGCCCCAAGAGGCTGAAGGCCATCCACTTGCCAACGGCGACGACCGCCATTCCCAGCCGGTGTCGGTGGGCTGCGCCCGCCCCCAGCCAGCGTCGAAAGTAGCGTTGGGCGCCTTCGACCGCCAACAGAGCCGAACGCTGGGCGGCGAGGCGGCTGCTCTCACCGCCGATGTGCTCGATCAGGGCCTCGCCAACGAGGACAGTCTCGAAGCCAGCCACCTGGATGCGGCGGCTCAGGTCGACATCCTCGCCGTACATGGGAAAGGCAGGGTCCAAACGGCGAAGACCGGGCGGCAACGACTGGTTGAGAAGCAGGCAGGCGCCGGAGAGCAGGGGGACGGCGGTGATCTGCCGGCGGTCGAATTCAGGACGCAGGTTGGCGGCCACCAGGCGATGGTGCGGAAAACGCCGGGTCAGGCCCGACCAGTCGAGCATCTCGGACAAGGGGGTGGGATAGAGGCGGGCGGTGCGGAGGTCATCGCGCCCGTGTGCGTCGAGGATGCGGGGGCCGAGCAGCCCGGCGGCGGGGTGAGCGTCGGCGTAGGCGATCAGATGGGCCAGGCTGCCGGGGCGGGGGAGTGTGTCGGGGTTGAGGAGCAGCAGGTGGCGGCCGCGAGCGGCAGACAGCCCTTGATTGGCGGCGGCCGTGTACAGCCGGTTGGAGGGGTTGACGATGAGCTGCAGGCGCTGTTGCCCCAGCATCGCCACAGTGCCATCGTCCGAGGCGTTGTCGATGACGATGGTCTCCCATGACCAGGCCGGGGTGATGGCTGCAGGTAAGGCAGCCAGACAGCGTTCGAGCCGGGCGCTGACGTTCCAACTGACGATGATCACGCTCAGATCAGGCGCTGTCATGGCGTCATCCCCTGCAACAAGCCACGTGGACGAAGGTGTTGTCGCAGCCAGGCGCTTTCTTCGGGACGTAAAAGGATCATCAAACCAGCAGCATAACACAGGGCGTAGATGCAGCCCAAGATGGCAACCTGGGTCAACGTGGGCTGCGACAGACGCGCACCCAGCCAGGAAAGACCCAGGGCCAAGAGGATGATCCAGGCGAGGACGCCCGGTGACAGCGCCGCCAGCATGGCCCGCAGATCGAGCCGGCTGGCGCGACCGAACACGACCAGGGTGAGCATGCCGCTGCTGCCGACGGCCAGGCTGTTGGCGGCGATCAGACCGGAGAAACCGTAGCGCGGGATGAGGAGGAGGACCAGGATCAGGTTCATGGCCATGTTGTAGACGGCCAGCAGCCAGGCCAACGCCGGCCGGCCGGTGGCCTGCAGCGCCACCGAAGCGCCTGCCGCCAGACTGACAATCGTCCAGGCCAGGGTCAGCCATTGCAACGCCTGCGCCGGCTGCGGCAGCGGCTGTCCGAACCAGGCGCCGATGAAGGGGGTGGCCAGGGCGATGATGGCGGCTCCCAGGGGGGCGACGATCAGTGTCGACAACCGCAGCGAACGCACGAACAGGCGGCGCACAGACTCGGAGCCGCCCTCAGACTGAGCGGCGGCAAAGGCCGGGTAGAGAGCCTGCGCCACGGCCAGGGCCAGGATGAAGAGCTGGCCGGCGACGACCGCCGCCAATTCGTAGTAGGCGACGCTGGTCATGCCGGTCCAACGGGCCAGGGCGACCTTGTTGGTGGCGGTGTAGGCCAGGGCGATGAGACTGGTGGCAAAGACGAAACGGCCAAAACGCCAGTCCTGGGCCAACAGGCGCTGCCGGCTGAGCCGCGGCGAGGCCCGCAAGCCGGGCTGGACGCGGCGACTGGCCAACCAGAGGGCCAACACCTGCAGAAGACTGGCCGCCACATGGGCCACGGCCACGCCCACCAACCCTCGCCCGGCGCTGACAGCCAGCAACGCCACCGCCGCAAAGGTGAAACGGTTGAGAACCGTGGCCAGGCTGGTGTAGGCCATCCTTTGAGCGCCTTCGAGGACGGCGGTCAGAATCAGGGTGCAGAGCATGGGGGCGAAGCTCAGGGCCATCAGCCGCAAGACGGCGGCGCCCAGTGGGATCAGCGCCGCCGGCGCCCCCAACAGCCGGGCCAGGTGTGGCGACGCCAGCCAGACAAGCCCCGTCAGCAGCGTCGCCACCCCCAGCAGCGGCCAGAAATCGCTGTTGAAATGCGCCGCCAGATGCGACCATTGGCCCTGGAGCCGGCTCTGGGCCGCCCGCCGCACCAGCGCCCGCCCCAGGCCGAGATCGAGCATCTGCGACAAGGCGATGACAACGCCGAAGAGCGCCCAAACCCCGAACAACTCGCTCCCCAACCCGCGCAACAGCAGGGGGGTGAGGGCCAGAGCGATGACCGATGTCAGAGCCATGCCCGCCACATTGAAGCCTGTATTGGTGAGGATGGTGCGGGCGCGGGTGGTCATGGCCGACTGCATCTGAAACGAGAAGTCCGAAATCACCTAGAGCGCCCCCGGCTTGTCGGCGTCAAAGATGGGGAGCGGCGGCGGAGCAAAGATGCGCTCGGCGACGAAAAGCCCGGCCACGTCCTCGATCTGGGGCAGATAGTAGTCGGCCTCGCCCTGGTCGGGCGCGCCCACCAGGGCGGTGCGCATGCCCAGCTGCCGGGCTGGGGGCAGGTTGGCGGCGCTATCCTCGATGAACAGACAGCGATGGGCGGGCGTCTCCAGCAGGGCCAGACAGCGCTCATAGGCCAGGGGATGGGGCTTGGAGATGTAGCCGGTGTCGTTCATCCCCACCAGCCGGTCGAACATGGGCAGGATGCCGAGGGCCGAGAGGACATTGCGGGCGTGGGCGGCGGTGGCGTTGGTGAAGACGGCCTTGCGTTGGGGCAGACCGGCCAGGGTCTCGGCCAGGGCCGGGTTGGGTTGCAGATAACGCCGGGCATCGAAATCATGGACGAAGGCCAGATAGGGTTCGGGGTCGATGTTGTGCTCGGCCATCAGGCCCATGATCGTCGTGCCGTAGGTGCGCCAGTAGCGTTTCTGCACGACCTGGGCTTCGTCGGGCGGCAGATTCAGCGTCTGGCAGACATAGCTGAGAATGCGACGGTCGATTTCGCTCCACAGCGCCAGCCCGCGCGGGTACAGGGTGTTGTCCAGGTCGAAAAGAATGAGGTCGATGTCGGCGTGGGTCAGGGGTGGGCGCATGGGCACATTATCGCCCGTTGGCGCAGTCGGCCCAAATCGGCGCCATCTTGCAGTTCAAGCCTCCTCCTGGGCGAATTGTCAACCACCGCCGTCATCCCCTACAATCGTCTCGTCCCCGCACGTTTCCCCCCCTGCACTTTCCCCTTCGCCATGCCCGAACTGCCCGAAGTCCAGACCGTCCTCGACGCCATTGCCCCCCTGGTCAGCGATCAGACCATTGTCGACGTGATCATTGGTTGGGAAGGGGTCATCGGCGGGCCGCCGCTGCCGGTCTTCCGCCACGAACTGGTGGGACGCAGCGTGGTCGGCGTCGAACGACGCGGCAAGTATATGCTCTTCCGGCTGGACGATGGTCGCTGGCTGGTGATGCACCTGCGCATGACCGGACAAATGCGCGTCGTCCCGGCCTCGGACCCGCGCCATAAGCACGATCATCTCAGTTTTCGGCTGCAAGATGGCCGCGAATGGCGTTTCAATGATACGCGCAAGTTTGGCCGCGCCTGGCTGGTGGCCGAGCCGGCCGAGGTGACGCACAAGTTGGGGCCAGAGCCGCTGGGCGATGACTTCTCGGCCGACTACCTGGCCCTGGCCCTGGCCAGACGCCGGGCGCCGATCAAGTCGCTGCTGCTCGACCAGCGCCTGACGGCCGGGATCGGCAACATCTATGCCGACGAAGCCCTGTACAGGGCCGGCATCCACCCTCTGCGGCCGGGCGGCAGCCTGAGCGAGCAGGAGCTGGCCCGGTTGGTTGGGGCGGTCAAGGCCGTGCTGAAGCAGGCGCTGGCCGAACACGGCACGACCCTGCGCGATTACCGTCGCCCGGATGGCTCGATCGGGAGTTTTCAGAACAGCTTACAGGTCTTTCGGCGGGATGGCGAGCCATGCCCCGGCTGCGGCGCGCCCATCCGGCGCATCATCGTCGGCGGGCGCAGCACCCACTTCTGCCCAGAGGAGCAGCCAGAGCGATGAAGCCAACGTGGCCTGAACCGATGGCCGGGGCTGCCATCCTGGCCGGCCTCCTCCTGACCCTGATCCTGGCGGCCGGATGCAGCATCCCCCACCCGCCTTGCGACCTGCCGCAGGTGGTCTACCCGGCTGGTATGCGGCTGCACGGCGGCCCCCTGCGGCTGGGCGTCACCGATGCCAGCCGCAACTTCCCCTTCGATCTGCCCACGGCCCTGCGGCGGACGCAAGCCGAATTGGCCGTGATCGATGATGTGCGCTGGGGTCACATCGAGCCGGAGCCGCCCCAGGCAGGGCAGCACGCCTATCAGTGGGATGACGAGCGGGCGGCGCTGGACACGCGCGTGCGCACCTACCAACAGGCGGGCTTCGAGCTGATCATGGTGTTGCGGGCCTGGAACACCTGGGCCAGGGTTGCAGCTCCGGCCGGCGGGATGGCTGCCGCGGCCGCATCGACCCCGCCCCGCCCCGAAACCCTGGCTGATTACGCCGCCTGGGTGCAGGCGGTGGTCGAGCGTTACGACGCCGATGGCCAGGACGACTTTCCCGGCCTGGTGGATGTGGATGGCGACGGACATCCTGACCCCGTGCGGCTGTACCAGATCGAAGCCGAATCGGCCACCGGCGCCTGGTGGCAGGGGCAGGAGGCGGCGACTGCCACCGCCGACTACATCGCCCTCCTGCGCACGGCGGCGGCGGCAGTGCGGGCGGCCGACCCCACCGCCCGCATCCTCGCCGCCGGCGCGCCCGCCCTCGACCTGCTGGATGACTTCCCCGCCGCCGCCGAACTGGAAGACATCGTGACCAACATCAACCCCGAAGTCTGCGGCGGACTGTTGGCGCTGGCGCACGTCCTGGCCGCCGACGATGCCTACGACCTGGTGGCCATGCACAGCCTGGCCAACTACACCGGCCTGGCCGTGCTGGCCGATTGGACGGCCACCCTGGCCGGCAGGCCGGTCGAAGTCTGGATCACGGGCGCCGCCTCGGCCCCGGCCCTGACTGGCGACCCGCAGGAACTGCGCGTTCACCCGCTGTTCCCCACGACCGGCGAAGGGCTGTGGTCGAGCCTGGCAAACAACGCCGATCCTCAGCACCAGACGGTGGAAAGCTGGTATCGGGCCGAACAAGCGCGGCTGGGCTTCAAGAAATGGGTCTTTGCCGCCGCCAACGGCTTCGGCGCCCTGGCGCTTGGCCTGGAGCAAGACCGGCCGACGCTGGAGCCGGCCGGCCTGGGCCAGCGCGACCTGGCCTTCCAGGGGCTGCTAGAGAATGTCGGCGATGGCCCCCCCGGCTCGCGACCTGTCGTCCCGGCGCTGGCCCTGGCCCAGGCGCAGTTGGGCGGCTACACCGGCGTGCAACCGCTGGCAGGATTGGGCGCCGGCATCTATGCCTTTGCCTTCAGGGTCGAACGGCAAACAGTCTATGCCCTTTGGTACGACGACGGCATCGCCCAGGAACCGGGGGCGCCCGAACCCACCGCCGTCGTCCACCTGCCGGTGCGGGCGCCGCAACTGACAATGCTCACCATCCCCACCCGCCGCGACCAGAGCGGGCCACAGGTCGACATCCTCACGCCCGTCGATGGCAAGATCACGCTGGCGCTGACCGAAACGCCGGTGATCATCCGCGGCGAGTGGCAGGCCATCTTCCTCCCCCGCCTCCCATCCTAGCCCCCCACCACCGCCCGCCGCCCACCGCCCCCTGACCACTGCCTACTGACCACTGACTACTGACCACTGACTACTGACCACTGACTACTGACCACTGCCTACTGACCACTGACCACTAACTCCCCGGTCCAAAAATCGGCCGGTTTGGTTCGCGCAGGCGCTCGGGCAGGGGCAGGATGCGGGCGGGAACGCCGGCGGCCAGGCTCCAGGCAGGCACGTCGCGGGTGACCACGCTGCCGGCGGCGATCATAGCCCCTTCGCCCACGCGCACGCCCGGTAGCAGGGTGGCGTTGGCCCCCACCGTAACATGGTCGGCCAAGATGGGACCGGCAGGGCGGTAGCTTTCACGCTGGCGGAGAGGGTATTTGTCATTGGTCAGCACGGCGCCGGGGCCAATGAAAACGCAGTTGCCGATGACGGTTTGGGTGGGGATGTAGACGCGGCCCTGAAGACTGACCTGATCCCCGATAGTCACCTGACCGTCGATGATCACGCTCGTACCCACCAGGACATAGTCGCCGATGGTCGTGTGCTCGCGGACAAGGGCATGATGCCCGCTGCGAAAGCCGTCGCCGATGGTCACATCACCGTAGATGATGGTATGGGCGCGGACGATGGCATTCTTGCCCAGCCGCGCCGGGCCGCAGCCGGGCCGGTATTCCAGACCGACGATGGCCAGGGGCTGGATGGTGCAACCTTCGCCCAGGATGGCATGAAGGGGGGTGAGATCGTTCGACATAGAGGCGTGAAGGAGTGGGGGCGCTTGTGCAGAAAAGTACAGAACGTGGTAAGGTAAAGGCACGTTAGCACGTACTCATTCACGGTGTCAATCTATGGCCGTTCGCGAAATCCTCCCCGGCATCTTCCAGATCACCACGCCCACGCCCTTCCCCGTCGGCGATGTCCATGCCTACCTGTTGTGGGGCGAGCCGCTGACGCTGGTGGACACCGGCCTCCGTCATCCGCCCAGCCAGCAGGCCATGACCGCCGCCCTGGCCGAAATCGGCGTGGCCGTGACCGATTTGGAGCAGATCGTGGTTTCGCACAGCCACATGGATCATTTTGGGCTGGCGCGGCGCTTACAGGACGAAAGTCGGGCCGAGGTGTTGGCCCATCCCCTCGCCTGCCCCAAGCTCGCCGACCTGAACGGCTTCGTGGCGCAGGCCATCACCTGGGCCGACGGACTCCTGACGCGGGCGGAGCTGCCCGATGACCAACACGGCTGGGTGAAGGTCTTCTACGGCGTCATCCCCCAGCTGGCCGCAGATGTGCGGGTGGGGCGCTGCCTGGAGGAGGGGGACAGGCTGGCGGCCGGGGGCAGCGAGTGGCAAGTCTTGTTCTGCCCCGGCCACAGCGGCGATCTCATTTGCCTCTATCGTCCGGTGGATCGCGTCCTGCTCAGCTCCGACCACCTGCTGGCCCACATCAGTTCCAACGCCCTCTTGGAGCCGCCGCCCGACCCTCGCAGCTCGCACCGCCGTTCCTTGATCGAATATTGGCATTCGCTCGACCGGATCGACGCCCTGCCCATCGCCCACGTCCTTCCCGGCCATGGCCAGGTGATCGACGACCACCATCTGCTGCTGGCCGAGCGCCGCCGCCAACGCGACCGCCGCCTGGCCCGCATCCTGGCGCTGATCTCCGAGCGACCACTGACCGCCTGGGAGATCGCCCAGGGCCTGTTCCCCAGTCTCGGCCACATGGATGTCTTCCTGGCCCTGAGCGAGGTGATCGGCCATTTGGACATGCTGGAAGCCGCCGGCCAGGTATTGGAAGACGACGAAGCGGTGGGCCGGCGCTATCGCCCGGCGCCCTGATCGCGCAAAAAGAGAGCGCCAGGTTCGCCCTGGCGCTCGTGTTCCTACTCGTAGTAACCTTGTAGTAACCTCGTAGTAACGACTTCAGTCGTTCAACCTCAGTCGTGCAACTGAAGTCGTCCTCACCCCTCTTTCGTCAACTCGCGGCGCAGCACCTTGCCGACGGCGCTCTTGGGCAGGGCGGTGCGGAACTCGACATGCTTGGGCACTTTGTAGGCGGCCAGGCTCTGGCGGCAGAATTCTTTGATCTCTTCGGCGGTGGCCGTCTGGCCCTCGCGCAAGACCACCCAGGCTTTCACCGCCTCGGAGGTGCGCTCGTCGGGCACGCCGGCTACGCCCACCTCGGCCACGGCCGGGTGCTTGGCGATGGCTTCCTCCACTTCGCGCGGCCAGACCTGGAAGCCGCTGGGTTTGATCACATCCTTCTTGCGGTCGACAATGAAGACGTAGCCGTCCTCATCTATGTAGCCCAGGTCAGCCGTGTACAGCCAGCCCTCGCGCAGCATGTCGGCGGTGGCGTCGGGCCGGCGCCAATAGCCCTGCATCAATTGGTCGGCGCCGATCACGATCTCGCCTACCTCGCCCGCGGGCAAATCGGTCTTGCCGGTCTCGGCATCCACGATCCGGACGGACACATCCGACACCGGCATCCCCACCGAACCGACCTTGTATTTGCCATCCACCGGCGTACAGACGATGGCCATCATCGATTCGGTCAGGGCGTAGCCTTCGACGATGCGGCAGTTGGCCACGGCCTCGAAGCGTTCTTTGGTTTCCTGGAGCAGGGCCGAGGCGCCGGAGATACAGAGTTTGATCGAGGTCAGGTCGGCCTTGCCTTCTTTGACCAGCGGGTGGTTGAGCAGCCCGACATAGAACGTAGGGACGCCAGGCACAAAGGTGGCCTTGGATTTCTCGATCGTCTCGATCACGTCGGTGAGGTCGCGCGGGTTGGGGACCAGCACCATGGTATTGTGTGTGCAAAGGGCGACGGTCTGGACGCCGGCGGCGGCGAAGACATGAAACAGCGGCAGGCTGGTGAGGAAGATGTCGTCCCAGTCGTGGACGGTGTTCTTGAACCATTCCCTGATCTGCAAGCCCGACATGACCAGGGCTTCGTGCGTGCCGACGGCGGCCTTGGAGAGGCCGGTGGTGCCGCCGGTGAAGAGGATGAGGGCTGGGTCGTCAGGGCTGATGGCCACGGCCGGGCGGGAGGCGCCCTCGTTCGCCTTCATGATGTCCTTGAACCAGACATCGCCGGACTTCAGCGCCACCCGATGGCCTTCTTTCTTCTCTTTGACCAGGGTGAAAAGGATACGAAGGACGGTGGGCAGATACTCCTTGATGTTGGCGACGATGACGCGCTTGAGCGGCGTCTTGGCCTGGACTTCTTTGACCTTGTCGTAGAACAGCGACATCGTCACCACAGTCTCGGCATCGCATTCGCGAAACATGTGCTCCAGCTCGGCGCCGGTGTAGAGCGGGTTGATCGAGGCGACGATGCCGCCCGCTTTCCAGATGCCCAGCTCGGCGATGACATACTGGGGGGCGTTGGGCATCATGATCGCCACGCGGTCGCCTTTCTTGACGCCCATCTTGACCAGGCCGGCCGCGAAGGCGTCACTCAGGCGCTGCAATTCACCATAGCTGACGGTGGTATTGTGAAACCACAGGGCGGGATGATTGGGACGCTCGCGCGCGGACTCACCCACCACATCCACCAGCGACTTCTGTGGATACGGTTTGAGAGAGGTTCGCACGCCCTTGTCGTAATTCTGAAGCCAACGTTTGTCTTCCATGCTTCTTCTCCGGGTTGATGGGGGGCGGGTAGGAGGCGGTCTCAATCGAGAACTTGCTACTATTTTAACAAACAGAGTGGCACTTGTCTATTTGCTTACACTGGCGAGAAGGTTGCGGCAGATTCAGTGTCGCCGAGTGGCTTGCGCTTCCGCCTTTCGGCTACAATCCGGGTCGGATTGCTCGCCGGCGGAGGCGCTCGCTCACGCTGGCGCTTCGGTTCACGCCTCACGTTTCACGCCACCATGCCGCTCCTGACGGGGCCGCTCCTGACGGAGGCGCTCGCTCACGCTCGCGCTTCGGTTCACGCCTCACGTTTCACGCCCACCATGCCGCTCCTGACGGGGCCGCTCCTGACGGAGGCGCTCGCTCACGCTCGCGCTTCGGTTCACGCCTCACGTTTCACGCCCACCATGCCGCTCCTGACGGGGCGCTCCTGACGGAGGCGCTCGCTCACGCTCGCGCTTCGGTTCAC